>CAJXGR010000262.1 GCA_913053665.1 uncultured Spirochaetia bacterium | reverse complement strand
GTATCGACCTAGGGTTTCTTAAAGCTCGTTTGACGAATCACCCACCCGTAGGGGCGACCCGGCGGGTCGCCCCTACGGGTGGGAAAGCTATCTATATAAGAAACTCTTCTCATAATAGTGTTGAAGGAGTACTAGGGGTTTCGATATATTATCAGGTTATAGATTATGATTAAAAAAGCGATACAAAGGGTCATTGAAAGAAAATCTCTAAGTCAGTCTGAGATGATAGATGTCATGAATCAGATTATGGAAGGCCACGCGACAGATGCCCAGATCGCAAGTTTCATCACCGCCCTACGAATGAAGGGTGAAACAATCGATGAAATAACCGGTGCCGCCAAGGTTATGCGTGAAAAGGCCACAAAGATAGTGGTTGAGTCGGGCACCTTGATTCTGGACGTCGTGGGAACAGGAGGTGACCAGTCCAACACCTTTAACATCTCCACTTGTACAGCTATCGTTCTGGCCGCCGGTGGTGTGGTGGTGGCCAAACATGGAAATCGTGGTGTGTCCAGTTCCTGCGGAAGTGCCGATGTTCTAAAAGCCCTTGGTGTCAACATAGAGGCCAGTAAAGAACAAGTGGAAGAGTGTATCAAACAGTGTAATATAGGCTTTTTATTCGCCCCAAGCCTTCATGGTGCCATGAAATATGCCATTGGCCCAAGACGTGAAATGGGTGTGAGAACCCTATTTAACCTCCTCGGCCCCCTCACTAATCCTGCTGGAGCAAATCATCAGCTATTGGGGGTCTTTGATCATGATCTGGTGGAACCTATCGCTAAAGTCCTCGTGAATCTTGGGATACAGAGAGCTCTGGTGGTTCACGGAGAAGATGGGCTTGATGAGATCACCACAACAGCCAGGACCTATGTCGCTGAAGTCAATCAGAAGATGATTGAAACATATTATATAGACCCGAAGGATTATGGAATGGCCTACGCCTCTCCTGATGACCTTAAAGGTGGTCACTCAGAAAGGAATGCCGAGATCATAAGGAATGTCTTATCTGGGCAAGCAGGGGCTCACAGGAATATTGTTCTATTAAATGCCGCTTCAGCCTTCTATATCGTAGGCAAATCTCTCTCTATCCTTGAAGGGATTAAGCAAGCGGGAGAAGTGATCGATTCGGGGCAAGCCAGAAAAACCCTGGAACAATTGATCAGAACGTCCAATCAATAAACTATCAAGATAGTAGTTAAAGTAGCTATTCTATGAAACGAAAATGGATTTTACTCAATATAACCTTTCTAATGAGCATTGCTCTTTCTCACTGTAGTAAAGAGATTTATGATTTATCTATCAAAAACAGGCAAGTCCCCCTTGTCCCCAACATAGATGAGCAATATGCATTGATCTCACAAGAGACTCAGAAGCAGATTGGGATCGCTCGCATTCGAGTAAAGTCTTATAAAACAGCGGATCGCTTGTTCTATGAGATGAAATCCCTTACCAAGCTACAAAAAGTTAACTATAAGAACTATCAAATCCTGGAACTCTTTATTGAGAGCACATCCATCATTGATTCCCACTTTAAATTACGTTCGTTTAAAAGCCGTCTCATCCGAAATCGTGAGAAGTCTATCCGAAGCGGCTATTACAAATGGCCCTATTTTTATGTAAAAGATGATGGCAAAAAAGCCCGTATCCATAGTCCTAAAGGTATTTTCTCAAGTTTAGTCGAACGGTATTTCATCCAAAATGACCTTAAAAAGCAGGGGGACGCTGCGGTTTTTCATTTCCTGAATATCGTGTCCCTTAAGCCAGAACAGGAACGTATAGTTTTTGATAGCAAGAAGATATATAAATCCCCGTCAGGAGAGATTCCTGTAAATATATTCAAGATAGTGAACTACACTATAAAGTATAACAGCACTTACTGGGTGAGTCAAGATAATAAGGTTCTCAGGAAATCAGACTTCAAAGGAGCGGTCATGTGGCACCTCCTAAAGATGAAGTGACAGGAACTTTATATGTCGTTGCGACGCCGATTGGTAATATGGAAGATATAAGTTATCGTGCGGTAAGGATATTATCCAGTGTGGATGGGATAATATGTGAGGATACCCGTCATACTGCCAAACTACTCAACCGATACGAAATAAAAAAGCCTTTGTATTCCTATCACTCCTACAATAAGGAAAGAGTCAGTGATAAAATACTGAACAAGATAGTCGAAGGCAAGGATCTTGCCCTTGTAACTGATAGTGGAACACCTTGTATCTCTGATCCTGGGACGCTTTTGGTCTCTCAAGCAGTGGAAATGAATATACCAATAGTCCCTATCCCTGGCCCATCAGCCTTTGTGACATTATTATCCATAAGTGGCTTCCCCACAAACTCTTTTCAATTTACAGGATTTCTTTCGATTAAAAAAAATAAAAGATTAAAACGTCTCAATGAATTGTCAAATTACAAAGGAGTCATTATTTTATATGAATCGCCTCACAGAATCCTTAAACTAATTGAGGAAATGGCCGAAGTATTTCCAGAGCAAAACATTCTGGTCGGTAGGGAATTAACCAAGAAGTTTGAAGAAACCTATCGTGGGACAGGAAAAGAACTATTTCAAAATAAGGAGTCTCTCAAAATAAAAGGGGAATATACTATTTTAATTGACAATTTTAGCTAAACTTAGAGAAAGTTTACTAAAGAATATTCCAGTGAAGTCGATATTAGAGAGCAAAGAGGGAAAAGAAAATGGATATAAAGCAAATTGGGCTGATCGAAAGGATTTTTAAGCCCAGAAACAATCATCAAATAAGGCAACAACCCACCTTAAATATGAGTGATCAAGTCAACTTATCCACTTCTGCACTCAGTCGGTTTAAGGATGGAGCAGACAAACGAATTAAAGAGCTTGTTATGAAAGCACCTGACGTACGAATTGAAAAAGTAAGAGAAGTTAAAGCAAAACTAAGTGATGATCTCTACCTTAAAAGCATCTCAAACGAGGCCTTGGCAGAGAAAATGCTCCGGTCTCCTTTCGGTATTCAGTTTAAACCTCAATAAAAGGCTCCTGGGGCATCAAAAGCCCTAACAACGGAGGCTAGGGAACAGGGAATGTTCGAATTTTCAGTGCCTACAAAAGTAATATTTGGTGAAGGAGTGATTGACCGATTAGGTGAAATCACCAAAGAATACGGTGGACGTGTATTTCTGGTTTCAGATGCCCGTGCCATGCAGGAAACAGGTTATCTCAGCAAGATTAAAAAGATATTGGAAGAGTCCAGTTATGGAGTCCTCCTCTACAATCGTGTCTATTCCACATCCAAAGCCGACTCAAATAGTGAAATCGTTAATAGAGGGGCGGATCAGGCCCGGCACGCCAAGTGCGATGTGATCGTAGGATTTGGGGGTAAAACCACTCTACAAATCGCAAAAGCCATTGCTTTCCTCGTATCCAACGGGGGAAACCTCGAAGATTACTTTTTAGGACGCAAAGGCGATAAAAAAACAGTGGCCTATATCGAAGTCCCTTCAGGATACGGCTTTGTGCCAGGACTTACGAATTTCTTTTATATCTTAGACAAGTTTGACTCCCTTAAAAAAAGTGTTGAAACCAAACTCAATTATGCTGATGTCGTTCTTTTAGATCCCCGTTTAACCACTACAATTCCCAGCAAGTCCAGCACTTATATTGGTATCGAATTATTATCCATGGCCATAGAATCCTTTGTATCCAAAAATATGACCTCCATCTCAGAAGCTCTTGCAATCAAAGCTGTTGAGCTGATTGCCACAAATCTCGCTAAGTCTATTCAAGACCCCGAGAATGTCACGTTTAGAGGTTTTATGTGTACCAGCGGGATCCTTACATCCTTAGCTGTCGCTAACAGTAGCCCCGGTATCTGCTTTGCCCTTTCTCTAGCCATGAACTCAATCTATACTATCCCTCAATACGTAGTCTCAAGCGTTATACTCCCCCATGTGATGGAGTTCAACCTGACATCCTGTGCCAATAAATATGTCTATATTGCCAAAGCATTTGGAGAGCAAGTGGGTGATATTACCGTCGTTGAAGCCGCTATCAAGGCCATCGAAGGAGTCCGAAAAGTCCTCACTGATTTAAGAATCCCCTCTCGATTGAGCGAACTGAACATCGATAAGAGTGAATTACTCCAGGTTGCCAGACTCGCCAGAAGCTATGAGTTCATCCATTATCTCCCACGACCCGTATCCAAAGATGATTTGTTCAATATCTTAGCCTCCTCCTTTTAACTCATGGATGAAGCCTACCTTCTAAGTCTATTAAATAAAATAAAGTCTGGTAAGGTCTCTGTAGAAAAAGGTCTCCAGGACATTAAAAACCTCCCTTATGAAGATTTGGGCTATGCAAAAGTAGATCATCACCGTGTTCTACGCAAAGGATACCCTGAAGCCATCTATTGTGAGGGCAAGCAAGACGAGCAGATTATTGGCATCGTCAAGGCTCTCATCAAGAAAAACAGCAATATCATCGCCACTCGAATCCATGATGAGGCGGCCCAAAAACTTGTCAAACTGGACTCACGCTTTATCCATAATGAAATGGGCAGGATCTGTACTCTGGAATTAAGTCCTGTGGCTAAAAAGCCCAAGCCTATTGTCATTGCATCCGGTGGGACGTCTGACCTGCCTGTTGTGGAAGAAGCCTCTGAGACAGCAAAAATCATGGGGAACTCAGTGATCCCGTTAGTCGATGTGGGAGTAGCCGGCATCCATCGTCTGCTGGATAAACGAAATATCCTTGAAGAGGCCGGTGTCATTATTGTGATTGCCGGTATGGAAGAGCTTTAGCAAGCGTGGTGGCTGGCCTGGTGGATAAACCAGTGATCGCTGTTCCAACCAGTGTCGGTTATGGAGCCCATTTTGGGGGTTTGTCGGCCCTCTTGGGAATGCTAAACTCATGTGCTCCCAGTGTCTTAACGGTTAACATAGAT
>CAJXGR010000261.1 GCA_913053665.1 uncultured Spirochaetia bacterium | reverse complement strand
ATTCAATAAGCTTTTTAGCCCCTTCTACCAAGTCAAAACCGTTTTCACCTGTATGTTTGCCTATCACAAAGTGGACAAGCATACTATTTCCCCTGTGGAAAGCAATTCATAACCATATTTCTCCTTCATCCTTTAGGTCACTCTGCTTTTTTGCCACATAGGTCCACATTTCATCATATTCCATATTGCCCTTGGGGATTTGAATCTTCAAGGACTTGAACCATTGCTCTATACGAAAACCAACGTCCAATATAATTTGTTCCACAGTGTTTTTAGACACGTAAACGAGTTCAGCACTGTCTCGAACGCCGATTTCTCTCACCTGAGCTAGTACTCTTGAATGATTTCCTTTCTCGTTTTTCCAGAATGGCTGGAAGAGTGGCAGGCATACAAGAAGTCAATAAAATGTTCTTCAAAAAGCTTTTCACCCCATGAACTATGAGAAGTAAGATATTCTATATTAATAAACATTCCAGTCAGTCTTTCAGCGGATGGAGTTTACCAATTTTGAGGCTTCTTCCATTTCTGATAATCGAAAACGAGGCTCTAGCATATCTTTATTGTACTTTTCTTCTCCGTAACTTTTGATATAATCAATCTTTTGCTTGGTGAGCTCTATCACAAACCTGGATTGTTTATAAAAATGGATGAACATTGCTGACAGATTGATAGAGGCTTCAAGAGCTTTTGGGTTTTTAAAAAGCACGGTGAGTATCATCTTCCAATAAAGCCAACCAGTTGTTCTGTTAAATCCCAGTTTAGCACACACTTTCATAAAAGATACACTGGTCTTTAAGACTTTTACAAAATTGGGTTTATACAGGTTAGAAGGTTTTAAATGAAGGCCTGTGTAGACAATACGTTTAAAATAGTTCTTTGGAGCGTAGACATTTTCAAGAACTCGGTTGAAGTCATTAAGAATATCTATTCTAGGACGAGTGGTCAGAAAGTTCAGACCGCTTGTCGCCTGATCAATAACGTTATCACAGTCCTTAAGGTCATTATCTTCAACAAATAAACGCCCTTCTTTATGAAGACGTCTTGTCAGTTGGGTGTTGGGGAGGGCATAAAGCAGTCCAAGCATGGCCATAGCGATTCCTGGCTCGTTAATTGCCTTGATCATCAGTTCAGCACTCTGATCGCTCTCTTCGTCAAAACCAATGATAAACCCGGCATTGACTATAATTCCATATTTATAGATCTTTTTAATGGTCTCGGCCAATGGCTTGTTCATGTTTTGTTTTTTCTGAGCGGCTTTCAGGATCTCGTCTTCAGAGGTCTCAAGACCCACAAACACAAACCTGAAGTCTACTTTTCTCATCATTTCCAGCAACTGTTCATCGTCAGCCAGATTAATGGACGCTTCCGTCGTAAAGAAAAACGGGTTTTTATATTTCTTGGACCAGTCATAAATAACGGGTAACACTTGTTTTACATTCCGTTTGTTCCCAATGAAGTTATCGTCCACAAAGTCAAGATGCCCCCGATAACCCAACTCATAAAGGAATTGGAACTCAGCAATGACCTGTTCGGGTGTTTTAGTCCTTGGCTTACGGCCGTATAATTCAATAATATCGCAGAACTCACAATTGAAAGGACATCCCCGTGAATATTGAACACCCACTTGTATATAATCCTTAAAGCGTATTAAATCAAAGCGTGGGACCACAGCCTGGGTCATATCTGCCATGTCAGGGGATTTATACTCCCCACTTTTATCTCCCCTCTCCAAGGCTTCTATAAACATGGGGATCGTGATTTCTCCTTCCCCATGGACAAGATGGTCAGCTGTTTGATAGAGATGGGGCTGAGAGGTGGGATCCGGCCCACCAACCACTGTGGGACACCCATATTCATGGGCTTTATCGATCACAGAGAGCATACCCTGTTGCTGTGGGAGCATCCCTCCGGTACAGACAATATCGGCCCATTCAAAGTGTTCATCTAGTAAGGGTTCAACGTTTTCGTCCAACAATTTAAAGTCCCATTGTTGAGGGAGTAAGGCGGCAACCGTCATCAGGCCAAGGGGAGCGGCAGGATACTTGGCTCCTACCAGCTTGCAAACATCTATGTAATTCCAAAAGCTGAATGCCGAGAACTTGGATTGGACGATTAAACATTTTGTACCTTTATCTAATAAGTTTTTCATAAGACCTCTTTATATGAAGCTCTATTGGCTTATAAGCTCAAAAAAAGCATTCTAATAGGATTATTTATTCTTTATATGATTCTTCACCCAATTGTAAAATTGGGCTTCTAGAAAAATAACACATGTTTCACAAAAGATAAATACTTCTATTCAGCTTTAAAATATCCCAATCCACTATGTTTAAATATCATCACAAGTTATGATGAATTCACTAAAGAACATTTTATACTTTTTTTTCTAATTTAATGGATGATTATGTTATTTGCTACGAATATATATTATAGATTGATACATACGTCTCTTTCATTTAGACGATCATTGATCAGCTGATGAATATCAGTCAGATAAGGCATTCAAGGCATCGGAATCCGGTTAACTTCCTTGTGAATCTAATATCTGGCTTGATAGCCTATACCTATCAGGAGAATTAAATGGCCCTGACCAGATGGCATAATGGCTTGACTTTGTCCCATACTTCCATGATCACTAGTCAGGTTCACCTTTTCAGCAATTTAGTGATGGACACAAAATGAAACCATAATAACAAAACTCCCGTATAAAATACAACATACTGCATATTATGAAAGGGTCCAATGTCCTTCCAAACGATCAAGCAGATACCTGACACAATAATGACAATGTCTAAAAGCCCAACGATATTCGCTATCCATAAAAGCTGATTTTTATAATTCATGCCTTTCAAGACAGCGATGGCCGCCACCAGAGCAAGGAAACCCGATGTGACATGGAGAAAGCCATCCATGATGGAAAACCATCCCGGTATCACCCCTAAAACGCCTTCCATCAGGAATCCTGTTGCCACAAACACCCTTAAGCCCTGTACCACCTGGATATGCTCTTGGGATAATCGATCAAAGACTTTCTTTAACGGGGAAAAATAAAAGATCCCCAAAACCAAAGCGGCGGATGACAGTGTGATGACGTAGAAGAGACTCCCTGAAATTGTGGCTGGGATGAGTAAATGGTTGCCAAGAACCCAATGTAATCCTCCTATCCATCCAATGGACAGAAAGGCAAAAACCCATTTCACTCGTTGACTGGCCTGTCCGATTCTTAAAAGGGTGAGTGTAGCAATCAGGAATAAAACGTTAATCCCTATAGTCCAGTACGTTGTAGCAGTCATTGCTGTCATGTTCATAATTTAATCTCCTTCAAATGTTATTTATTTGCTTGTCACTGCCGATTGATACTCTGCAAGAAGAGACGGCTTGTCCATAGACCCATGATGATGAGTCTGCCGCCATTTACCTTCTATCAGTCGATAAACTCTCGTTGTACGAATGGCCAGATCAATGGCTTTGTCACCTATACGAAAGTCACCCCGTTCTCTGCCAGTTGCGTAGAACATGTTTTCCCCTTCGTGGATGGTGTAGTCATAGAACTCAACATAGACTTGTGCTGGCCCGGTGAAGATCTTTTCATAGACAGCCTTTATTTCCGGCCAGCCCCGTTTAATCCCTCCCACAGGATTATCCATAACGATCTCATGAGTTTGAGCCCAGTTTTTGGACATCTTTTCCATATCCTGACTGTTAAAGGCATCGTAGAAGTCATTCAATGCCTGGATAGGCGATTGCGAGCTATTTTCTTCCTGTCCGGTTATGGGTGTTTGTTCAGGCTTCATTTCTCACCTCCCAGTGATTGCTTTCTCAAGTTTGTGACTGTCTCACCCCCTATTCCCCAATTATCAGTATCCACCTCATCGATGACGACTACAGTAGTCTTGGGATTCTTGCCTAATACATCCACAAGAAGTCGGGTCACCCCCTGAATAAGCTTAGCTTTTTGTTCAGAACTTGTTCCTTCCTTCGTAATCTTAATGTTGACATAGGGCATAATACCCTCCTTTTATTCAAATTGAATATATATTATACATACAGACCAGTCTGTCTCAATAGAGACAAAAAAACTATGCGATCAAGTCCCTCATGGAGTCACGAGCTGTTTGAATCGGCCAAAGGTCACGGAAATTCTGACTTTCAACGATGGCTCCCTCAAAAAGCAAATAAACCAGATTGGCCCTTTGTAATATATCCTTTTCAATGATCTTATCAGTCATAGCGGTTTCCACCAAGCTATAGATGTAGTCCCGTAGGGCTGTCTTCTGGATTTTGACCTCTTCACGGATGATCCCATCAGATACTGGGAACTCAGAGAGTATATTCAAAAAGGCGCAACCCCTATAATGAACGCTTTTTATCCATTCTTCCAGGAAATCAAAGAGTGCTAAAACCCGTCGCTTAGGCTTATTGTATTGGTCTACGTGCTTATAAAGCCGTCTCATCCAGTCATATTTACGCTTATGCAAATACGCTACGCAGAGTATTTCCTTTGAGGCATAGTGATGGTAGAAGCTCGCCTTGGCAACCTGAGCCTCACTAATGATTTGGTTAATACCTGTTGCGTGATAACCTTGCTCATAGAAGAGACGAGAGGCTGTCTCAAGGATTCGATGCTGTAGACCAGGACTTTGAGATACTTCACTCATGCTATATAATATAATGCAGACAGACTGGTCTGTCAAGTATTATTTCCTTTAAAGAAGTTAAGTAGTCTTAATGCATTAAATAGAAATTATTTAGGAAAAGCATGATACTTTATTTACGAAGAATATAATCTTTATTGACTTCAGGTCTATAATTATCTAATTTTTATTAGGTCAATACTTCGCTTCATCCAACGTATCAAGGGGAATAAAATAAACCGTGAATCATATAGTGTTGCTGGGGGACTCCATATTTGATAATGCCAGT
>CAJXGR010000260.1 GCA_913053665.1 uncultured Spirochaetia bacterium | reverse complement strand
GCTCAACAGAGATAACTGATGAATATCTTTCTTAGCTTGATTGTAATTTGTTATAGTTTGATTAATTATGGGGTTTTTGCCCCTTTTTTTAAATAGACTTTCAGACTGATCGTTCAGTTCCTTCATAATCTCGTGCAGATTAATTCCAGTTGCTGCAGAGAATAGACCTGTGCCTATTTCCCCTTTTTCCTTAAGGAGTTCATCGCCACCCCTTTCGAGGGTTTTATGACTAATTTCAAATCGACTACGATAAATATCTTCAGGTACTGATTTGAGATAATTTTCCAATGCAGGGTTTTCTAATTTATTGTCCTGAAGGTCGAGGATCGTGTTTTTGTTGCCCTTTCGACGATAGAAAGCAAACTCTGTCTCGTTGGAGAAACATAAATGCCCACCAATCCGCAGATCGGTATTGGCATGCAGAAAATTATCTTTTGTGTCGTTAGGAATGCCGAACAACCAGGCGTATACGGCTCGAAGGGCTGTACTCTTACCCGCTTCATTATTTCCGTATATCACATGAAACTGCTTGTCTTTAGAAAAGTCAAGCGTTAGATTATCGAAGGGACCATACGTTTTGAACAGAAGTTTAAGAAATCTCATAGTCTCTTTAGCTGTTCCGTAGTAGTTTTGGGATAAGTAGTTGTGTCACATCATCCAGAAGATCTTTCATTTTCTCAGGGTCTTCCAGGTTAAATAGCTCTTGTTTTACTTGACCAGGCAGATGTTTTTTTAAATCACTAAACTCATTCTCCAGCTCAGAAAGTAAATCAGCATCAGGGTCGATCCTTTTTATTGAGTCAATCAAATCACCAATTGGATCACCTCTTTTGATGATCTCCTCAAGGGATATAAATATAATCTACTCTATCGGGGGGGAGCAAGTCAAATGGACAGCTCTTCGTTTTCCTAAAATGAATACATGATTTGACTCCGTCTGTCAAGGGAATTATGATTTATTTAATGAAAAACTCGACAGAATCCATTGTTTTTAGTATTTTGCTTAAATGTCACCCAACAAAAATATGCTTAAGGTTTTAATATTCGTCTTATTGCTCACTTTAGTTAGATGCGGCGATTCAGAACTTATGGAACAGGAAAATAATGATCAGTCAAATACGGCGAACCCCATCACTCTCGATTCATTAGTGACCGGTCGATTTAATCATCCAAAGGATAAAGACTATTATGTCCTGAATCTGACTAAAAGTACGGAAACCCCTAAAATCCTTTCCATTCAACTTAGTCGTATCAAAGGTTTTGACGTCCAGATAAAGATATATGAGGGGCGTCGGCTGATCAAAGTGATCGATGATTTCAATAAAAATGACGGGGAACATATTGATAATCTCATAGTGAGAAACAAAAAGTATTATATCCTTGTTTCACCCGGCAAATGGAACCAGCGATTTTTGTCTGATCGGGTTCAATTCGATGATAATCCCATTCTGCGCAGGTATCAAACGAAGCCACTATATCCAACCGACCCGTATCACCTCGCCATTCATGGTGAACCCTTAAGCTATCAGGAGCTGGAACCCAATGACAGTCTGCGATTCGCTACCCCCATGCAAATAAACCAACCTATTGAGGGATATTTTTCCCCCTTCAGGAATGCGAATGCTGAAAAGCGATTAGTGAAGAATCCATTTGGTAAAAGCAGAATTGAACCACTTTGACCTGGACTGGTACAGCCTGGAAATCCCGGAATCGGCTAGCCATAATATTACTGTCATCCTGGATTCTGCCAATGAGGTGGACACTATCCTGGGAGTCTATCAGGATAAGCCCATCAAATTAGTGAACAGCAGGGGCGATGGAAAAGGAGAAAGAATCGATAATATCTCTGTGAGAGGGAAGAAGAGATTTTACGTACTTGTCATGGGTGTTCCCAACGACTCTACAGTAAGTAGCCAGAAGTCTTATTCCTATAAACTATCGGTTAAAGCAGAGGCCGATCAAGGATTAACGGTTGAAACAGAAAATAATAACAGCATTGATGAGGCTGATGAGATCACTGATGAAGTGATTCAGGGTAAATTAAGCTCAAAGAATGATATTGACTTCTACCGACTTAAACTTGCATCACAAAGCCTTGAAGAGATGGGCCTCATTGATCCCAGGCTTTCAGAGGAACACTATGAGAGAGATGTTCTTGGAAACAAGGATAGCCAGAGAGATCAGGAATCGAGTGATAAAAGAACCCTTGAAATGTCGGTCTCAGCCATAGCCGGTATCGACCTGGAGCTGCGATTATACGACTCAAAAAGAAGATTAATCAAAGTCTATAACAACAATCCTGTTGGCATGGGGGAAAACATCCATAGCTATGACTTAAGCTCCCATGATATGGTCTATATAGCGGTCAGGACAGCAAAAGATCAAAAGGGCGAAAACCCTAAAAAGTCCTATAGATTAGTGACTCGGACTCATCAGCCCACAAAAGACTATGAATTGGAGCCCAATAATGTTAAAATCGGCGAAAAGAAAGGGTCAGAGGACTTTCTTAATGGGGAGCAAAAGGATTTCGAGAATCTCAATTATCCCAACCAAATACGTTTAGGCCAAAAGATAAAAGGATTTATTAATCCCATTCTTTATCGGCACAAGGATATTTATCAAAAGGGCGATGTGGATGTCTATGAAGTAAGCCTGGAACAAGGTAAAACCTATAAGCTTATTCTAAAGGGCGTTCAGGGAGTTCGACTCCAGGCTATGATTTATCACACGGATGGAATCCCTCTCAGACAGTTCAAGCAGGTGAATCTGAAGGGAAGGAAAAGGGTAAGTAAAACCTTTGAGGTACCTATTGATGATCGGGATTTTGGGAGTTTTCTAAGTTATTACATTAAGATCCAAAGCCGATTTGGGAAAACAGGTAGTTCAAAAGCACCCTATACATTACAAATTATCAAGTGATAGACCAATTATAAATTGTCTTCTGTAGAGACGCATTGCCATGCATCTCTACAGAGGATTGGTAGGTCAGCGTCCTGTCTGACCTATCACAGGATTCATCCTAAATATCGTAATAGAGATAGAACTCGTAAGGATGGGGTCGTAAATCAACTTCTCTTACTTCGGCAGTTAGTTTGTAATCAATCCATGTCTCAATCACATCTTCAGTAAAGACATCGCCTTTTAAGAGGAACTCGTGATCCTTTTCCAAAGCCTTAAGAGCTTCTGCCAGATTTCCTGGAGTGCTTTCTACTTTAGCTAATTCCTCAGCTGGCAAGTCGTAAATATCTTTATCAAGAGGCTCACCCGGATCAATCTTGTTTTGTATTCCATCCAGTCCTGCCATAAGCAACGCGGACATAGCAAGGTATGGATTACAGCTTGGATCAGGGAATCGCACTTCAATTCTTTTGGCTTTCGGGTTCTGAGAATACATTGGGATCCTCACGGCCGCACTTCGGTTTCTGGATGAGTAAGCCAGGTTAACAGGTGCCTCAAAGCCTGGAACTAATCGCTTATAGGAGTTGGTCGTTGGATTAGTAAAGGCTGTTAGGGCTTTTGCATGCTTCAATATGCCGCCGATATAATAGAGGGCCATTTGACTCATGCCGGCATAATCATCTCCGGCGAAGAGAGGCTTTCCATCTCTCCAAAGGGATTGGTGGATATGCATACCGGTACCGTTATCGTTGAAGACAGGTTTGGGCATGAAGGTTACTGTTTTACCATTGCGTGAAGCAACGTTTTTGACGATGTACTTGTACAAAAGTAAATTGTCAGCCATTTTGACTAATTTATCAAACTTCATATCGATTTCGCACTGACCAGCCGTAGCCACCTCATGGTGATGAGCTTCAACGGTGATCCCTGACTCAATAAGGGTCATAACCATATCAGATCGTAAGTCCTGATATTGATCCATGGGGGGAACAGGAAAATAGCCTTCTTTATGGCGGACTTTATAGCCTTTATTCCCACCTTCTTCCACTCTCCCTGAGTTCCAGGCGGCTTCGTTGGAGTCGATGAAGTAATAACCTTCTTTTGAATTCTGATCAAAGCGGATGTCATCAAAGATAAAGAACTCGGCTTCTGGACCAAAGAAGGCTGTATCGGCCAATCCGGTAGAAATCAGATGCTTTTCGGCTTTAATGGCAATATTACGGGGATCCCGTGAATAGCGCTCACGAGTGAGGGGGTCATAGATATTAGCGATGATAATCAGTGTTTTTTCTTTGGTGAACGGATCTAATACAGCGCTTGCTGGATCGGGGATTAAAAGCATATCGCTTTCGTTGATGGCCTGCCAGCCTCTGATAGAGCTCCCATCAAAGCCAAGACCATTCTCAAACGTACTTTCGTCAAATTCAGATATGGGATAAGAACAATGTTGCCAGAGTCCAGGGAAATCCATAAAGCGAAGATCCACGATTTTAACATCATTTTTCTTGATGAAATCGAGTACTCCCTTGGGTGTAGCGTTATCCACTCTCATACTGCCTCCTAAATATTATGTCGTCAATTTGACTCAATCATGCAATATCTGTGCCATGAGGATAAATAAGATCTTCTTTGAGCCAGCCTCATTTCATGGATATGATAAGGTGACACTCGCCATTCCTGCGAGGAAAAACCTGTTTACTTTTGAACAAATCGTGCAAATACCAACAGGCGGCAATAATCATTGCAACAATTTATACTGACTTCAGTTATACTTTAGACCTCAACTATTTCTCCGCTTCAAAAAACGAATCCAGGGCTTCGGCAAAAGCAGGTTGAAAAAAGCTATTTAACTTCATCATTGATAATTATAGTGATCTCTTTTTCTGATAACCCTGTTACCCTGGCAATGAGCGATGGATCTAAACCCTGTTGACTCATCTTCTTGATAATCCGTAACTTCTCTTCAACTTTCCCTTCAACTTTCCCTTCAACCTTCCCTTCAACCTTCCCTTCAACCTTCCCTTCAACCTTCCCTTCAA
>CAJXGR010000259.1 GCA_913053665.1 uncultured Spirochaetia bacterium | reverse complement strand
ACCGCGGAGACTGACCCCCGATGCGCGCGCGTCATCGCTCGACCTTTGCTTCGACCTTTGCTTTCGCCGCGGCGCTCGCGCTCGGTTTCGACCACGGCCGGCGGGGCCTTGGCGGTGAATTTTTCGTTAGCCAGTTTCCTGTCGTGCTTGGCGATCTCGCCATCAAGTTTTGCGATTTCCTTTTCCAGGCGGGCCTTTTCGGCGGCGACGTCGATCACCCCGGACAGCGGCAGGATGAACGCCGCCTCGTCGACCACCGCCTGCACGGAGCCGGCGGCCACCTCCTGAGTTTCCTCAAAACCTTCGATGCGCGCCAGCTGAAGAACCAGGCCGGCGTGGGCTTCAATACGGGCCTTGGTGACGTCATTGGCGTCCTTGAAAAAAGCCCTGAACTTGGCCCCCGGCGGCACGTTCATCTCGGCGCGGACGCTGCGGATTTCCGAGATCAGGCGCACCACCCAGTCCATTTCCTGTTCGGCCCCGGGGGCGTTCAAGGAGTCATCCGCCGCGAACCAGGGCTCCCTGATCAACATGCCGGACCGCGCCGCCGTCTTGCCCCAGAGCTCCTCGGTGACAAACGGCGTGAAGGGATGCAGCAGGATCAGAATGCGGTCCAGCGCCCAGGCGGCGGCGGCCCGGGTTTCGGCCTTGGCCGCGTCGTCCTCGCCGTAAAGGATGGGCTTGGTGAACTCAACATACCAATCGCAGAAGGTTCCCCAGGTGAACTGGTAAAGGGCGCCTGCCGCCTCGTTGAACTTGTAGGCGTCAAGCGCCGCCGCCACCCGCCCGGCGGTCTCGCTGGCCTTGGAGACGATCCAGCGGTTAAGCGTTAATTGACAGGACTTTGGATCGAAGCCGTCGACAGGCAGACATTCGTTCATCTGGCAAAAGCGCGCCGCGTTCCACAGCTTGGTGACGAAGTTGCGATAGCCTTCGACGCGGCCCTCGGCGAGCTTGATGTCGCGGCCCTGGGCGGCCATGGCGGCCAGGGTGAAACGAAGCGAGTCGGCGCCGTATTTGTCGATCAACTCAAGGGGATCGATGATGTTGCCCTTGGACTTGGACATTTTCCGGCCCTGCTCGTCGCGCACCAGGGCGTGGATATAGACGGTGTGGAAGGGAACCTCTCCGTCCATGAAATGCAGCCCGCCCATGATCATCCGGGCCACCCAGAAGAAGATGATCTCGGGGGCTGTGGATAGAACACTGGTTGGATAAAAGTACTTTAGGTCATCACTTTCCTTTGGCCATCCCAGCGTGGAAAAAGGCCACAACATCGATGAAAACCATGTATCCAGAACATCTTTATCCTGTTGGATGCGACTACTCTTGCACTCAGTACAGTGGTCAGGATCATCCCTCAATACCATTATCTGACCGCAGTCCAGACAGTTCCAAACCGGTATTCTATGGCCCCACCATATTTGTCGACTGATACACCAATCCTCTATATTGTCCATCCAATGAAGATAGACTTTCTTCCAGCGATCCGGGTGGAAGGTGACCTTACCGTTTTTCACCACCTGAATCGCCCCCTTGGCAAGAGGCTTCATGCTAACAAACCATTGGTCAGAAAGATAGGGCTCTATAATCGTATTACAGCGGTAACAGTGGCCAACACTATGGTGATGACCTTCTTTTTTGATGAATAGACCAGCTTTCGCAAGGTCGTCAATGACTTTATCTCGACAGGCAAAACGATCCAGGCCCTCATAACTCTCACCCGCCTCATGGTTCATGGTTCCATCGGGGTTCATCACATTGATTTGGGGGAGGTCATGGCGTTTGCCAATAAGAAAGTCGTTAGGATCATGGGCTGGAGTGACTTTCACAGCCCCCGTACCAAAGTCCATCCTGGTATAATCATCCGCAACAAGGGGAATCTCCCGGTTCACAAGGGGAAGGATCAAGGTTTTGCCGATAAGGTCTTTGTATCGCTCATCTTCAGGGTTTACCGCAACAGCTGTATCCCCAAGCATTGTTTCTGGACGGGTGGTCGCAATTTCAATGTATCTATTTTCCCCTTTCACGGGGTATTTGATGTGATAAAAGAAACCGTTAATATCCTCATGATCCACTTCTTCAGAGCTGAGGGCTGTTCCACAACGGGGACACCAGTTAACGATATACTTCCCTTTGTAGATCAGTCCATCCTCATAAAAGCGGACGAATACTTCTCTCACCGCCTTGGACAAGCCTTCATCCATCGTGAATCGTTCTCTCTCCCAATCACAAGAGCATCCCATCTTCTTGATTTGGTCTATGATAATGGATCCATACTCCTCTTTCCACTCCCAAACCTTATGGATAAAGTCTTCCCGACTAAAGTCATGGCGACTTTTGCCCTCACGATGAAGCTTTTTTTCCACAACGTTTTGGGTGGCAATACCAGCGTGGTCTGTTCCAGGCATCCACAAGACGTTGTCACCACACATCCTTTTCCATCGGATCAGGATATCCTGGATGGTATCATTTAGCCCATGACCCATATGAAGTTGGGCGGTCACATTGGGGGGAGGGATAACAATAGTGTAAGGCGTCTTTTGTGGGTCTGCCTTGGCGTGAAAGTACCCTTGATCCTGCCAAAATTGGTACCACTTGTCTTCAAAGTCCTTTGGGTTATAGACTTTGGGGAGTTCTTCTTGATTCATCTATTATTTCCAGGTTACAACGTACTTTTTTGGAGTGATCAACGAATAACAGGCCTGTCACGTTTTAGTATGATCCACCATAATTGTCTAATCCATAGCCTTTTGCGTAATTCTTGGCATCAAGTCTTTAGAATAGAGAATTGACATAATCTTCTTTATCGAAGGGAACAAGATCCATGATCCCTTCACCCAGTCCAACGTATTTAACGGGAAGCTTCAATTGATGTGCCAGAGCTATGACAATCCCTCCCTTTGATGTGGAATCCAGCTTGGTCAAGATAGTCCCATCGATCTTTATGCTCTTGTGAAAGGTTTGAGCTTGAACAAATGCATTCTGACCAGTACCAGCATCCAGTACCAAAAGGGTCTCATGATGGCTGTCGGAGGCCTTTTTTAGTATAATACGATGGAGTTTCTCTATTTCAGCCATAAGATTCTCTTTATTATGAAGCCTGCCAGCCGTATCAACAAGCAAGAGATCGACTTTATTAGCGATGGCTGAGTCCAGGGCATTATGGAGAACGGCTCCCGGGTCGCTGCCCATCTCTAATTTCACGACAGGGACATCGGCCCTCTCTCCCCAGGCAGTGATCTGATTGACCGCGGCGGCTCTAAAGGTATCACAAGCGGCTATCATAACGGATTTCCCTTCAGCCTTCATGAGATGGGCTAACTTCCCAATGGATGTGGTTTTGCCCACCCCATTCACTCCGAGTATAAACAAGATATTTAGTTGATTTTCCTTAAGCTCATAGTGAACGTGAGGGATCATATCCAGCAATGACTGTTTAAAGTAGTTTTTTAGCTTCTCAGGATCGTGGATCTTGTTGTCATTCAGGTAAGTTTTGAACTGGTTTATGATAGCTAAAGACGTTTCTACCCCAACATCTGCCATGATGAGGGTTTCCTCAATTTCATCAAAAAAGTCGTATTCGCTTTGCTTTTTAGAAAAGAGAGAGAGTATTGTTTGACCAAAGTTTTCTTTGGTTCTGTAGAGACCTCTTTCTATTTCCCTACTAGCCTTCTTTTTAAAAAGAAATGCCATCTGAATATCCCTGAAATTGAAGTGCCTACAATATAATACAATTCGTAAAAAAGGCAATTATCTTGAGGAAAGCGGCAGGGCTATTTTATTCTAATGTAATTCAAAGTAATATCTGTAATTATCTGGATAATATACTATGATGATTATGAATTATCGTGGTGAGCTTGTCGAACCATTCGGGCTATCCTTCGACAGGCTCAGGATGACGTTTTATAAATGTTTTAGTATGCTATAAATCATAATCGCCTCAAAAACATCCTGTGACACGAATGGTTTTTACCAAATGATATTTCTAAAGGAAATCATAAGCTATTCAAGGGAAAGTGTCAAGATAATCACTCAAAGTGGAGGGTTTAGAAAACATGGATAGATGAAGTAGTGATAATTATTTGTAGGGGAAGGTTTAAAACCTTCCCCTACAAATAATTGGGTAAACTTGTCACTACCGAAAATTAAAACAAGACTAACCCATAAGTTGAGCCAGTCTTTACACAAAAAAATCCTATTGATTTTTTTTAGTTTTGAGATCCATAAAATTCAATAGCAGGCTGAGATTTAACCACCAGAAATAATACCAAAAGTGGATAAATAAGTCCTACCAAGACTGAGAAAATTGCTCCAATCAATCCAACAATGCCAAACGCTATGATAAGATATACAGCAGTAATGGCTGTCACTCCAAGTGACGCAAATACATAGTACTGATTCATATCAAGAGCATTCTTTTTATTAGTAATTAATGTGACTCCTGCAAAGACCAGTAAAGCACTAACTCCGAAACTAATAAGAGATAAAATGCCATAAATTGCTGATCTGCTGAATATAGCACCTATTCCAAGTATCCCAAATAATCCTAACCCTCCAAAAACAAAATGCAAAATAGCAAAAACTGTTGCTGCTGTTGGTCTAGCTCCTTGATCTGCCATAAGATACTCCTTTTTTTGTATTATATTAGTCATACAGTTTGTTATAAATTATAACTAACTGAAAGATAAAGGTAAGACAATTCGTGTAAAAATCAAGGGAAAAGCCATAAAATCAGAAACAAATGACATAAAAAGTATAAAATAGCTGGAAGAGTTCACCCAAGAGTTAAAGTAGTAAAATATATCTAGTCCCTGTTATTCAATACAGGAACTTGGGCTAAAAAATATTGATAAATAAAAATTCTCCTAAAAATTTGTTAAAAATTAAAAAATACTGGCCCTCCAGATATAAATCTATTATATTTAGTTTATATTAAAAAAAAAAATTAAATG
>CAJXGR010000258.1 GCA_913053665.1 uncultured Spirochaetia bacterium | reverse complement strand
TTCAGCTATAGTATCCACTGTTTTATGGTTAAAATATCCCAATTCCAACTCGTAAAAAAGATATGTAGAAAGGTTGTGGGAATAGGTCACTCCAAAATAAGGGGAGTTAAAAGTACTCTTGTCTGCAAGTTCACCCATCACAACAGGAAAACCTGTTTTTACGCCCATCGCCTCAGAGTATTGATAAATGATGGGTTTTGGCATGCTCTTAAACACCGATTTGGGTCTTTTGCTTTCCTGGGCAATAAAGTTTCGAGTCAGTTTAGTCATTTCCTTTTGGCCCAATATGTTATCACCTTTATACTGGAATAAAATCTTTCCTGTTTGCGTATCCATCACAACAATACTTACTTTGATTGTATCACCCACCTTCCTGTAAGATCCATAGACTATAATAGCCGCCCCCAACTCCCTTGCAATGGATAATGCCTTCTTTTTATCCTTGAGATCAGCGTTCTCCCACTTTCTTCTTTTCATAACCTTAAGGAAGTCGCTTCTTGAGACGATCTCATAATCTCTTATATCCAAAAGATTATCTTTCATAATCTCCGGGATACGCTTTGCGAGATAGCGATAATTGGTGACACCGGACTCATCCGCCAGATCCAGGATTAAAAGCTTTGAAGGATCAGTGGGAGGTAAGTTCGGGATTTTCTCTATCGTACTGTAGTGTTTGATCATGAATAGATCCAGTGCGACAAAAGCGTCCGCTAAAGGTTTACTCCCATGATTGATGACGACTCTTTCCTCTTTGACAGAGAGGACCTGAATCTTTAGCTGGATCTTACCCTCTGTGACACGGTGGGAAATAGTGATGACTATATCTGCTTTCAGAAGCCAACCCAACTGGATGACCTTGTCAGGCGTGCTTAAGTCCTTTCTTTTGATTTTTCCTTTCGTCATGGCTTGACGTATTTCTTTACGGGTATAAAAGTAATAATTCTTTTTGGAGTGAAAGTCTCGCATCACCCGTTCGGATTCCAATTGGGTCATCAAAGTTCTGGTGATTGTCTTTGAGAGGGATTTTTTTATTTTATCTGAGGATAGATCAGTGATCTCCAGAATGAGTATTTTCTTTTTAACCTGTGAAACAGTAATTCCAGGTAAAATTAAAGTGATACCAAAAGCTAAAATAAAGGACTTAAAATGAATCCATCTGAAGGTTCTTTTTTTTATAATCATACGCTAAATTCCTTTAATTAACTGTCTTATCGAGGATCAAATCTAATGCTCTTGTCCAAAGTGATCTATTAATAAAATTGCGTGTTCCCCTCCCAGTCAGAGTAACACTTTGTATGTCTGTCAAGTAGTTTGATTATCCTCTATATTTATATATTCCAATAAGTTAGGTATGTTTAATCTATGAAGTCCCCTGTGTAGATGGGTGGTTACAGTCGAACCTGGCATATTTAAAAGGCCAGCTATTTCATTGATAGACTTATTTTCCTTTCTAAGTTGAATCACTTTTCGTTGTGTGGGTGAGAGTTTTGAAACATTATCCTGTACGGATTCAAGTTTATGGATGATCTGAAGGATCTCTTCACTGACTTCTTCTTTGGACGCCTCGTTGTGAGATTGATCCAGGGATACAAAAAGTTCTTTTTTGTCGTTGAGATGGGTGATAATTTTATCCATAAGAAACTCTCCAATCGTTCCCTTTTGAACATAGCCTGCACCAAATTTCCTTGCCTCAGCCATTGATTCTTGAGTGGGAAAAGCAGTGATTATAATAATATGAATATTTGGGTTTTTTAGTTTGATGAGTTTAGCACACTCCAAACCAGACATTTCGGGCATCACCACATCTATCAGACAAACATCTGGTTGAAATGGCGACTTGAGTTGGGGCAGGAAGGCTAAAGCGGACTGATATTCTCCATAAAGCTTGATCCTGTCATCCTTTTCAAGGATTGACCTGATAAGATCCCTATAGACCATATCATCATCAATGATGCATACTTTTATTTTATCTTGTTGTGTCATGATCAATATCTCGTTTGGATGTCTGGGACAATATAATATTATTTAAAGATTTAGGGGGTAAAGAATGTCTCACTTTTGGGAACTTTTTTTGTTAATATTTATTTTTCCCTGGTCCTGACTGAACCATATCCTGAATGGTTAGATAAAACTCTGTGCCTTTTCCAACCGTCGAATTATAGTGAAACTCCCCTTGAATCTGTTGACTAAGCTCATGAATAATCTTTAAGCCATAGGAGTTTGCCTTGTTTTTAGCGGTGGAATAATCGAAGCCAATGCCATCATCTTTGACTGACAAAGTAATATGACGATCTTTATACTCCAGTCTAATGATTACATTCAGGGCTTTTGAATGTTTAACGATATTATTTAGAAGTTCTAAAAAGATGTCCAGAATACCATGAACCTTTTCAATATCAAGAGATGGGCTCTTGTCGAGATGATCCGGTTTTATCGTGATAGCGATGTCATAAAACGGGAGTAGAAGATCTGCATGCATTTTTATCTCTTGTAATAACTTATCAGCACTGCATTCTCGATTATATATAACAAACAAGATATTATTACTCTCATTACTACAATGAGATAAAAGATTATTAATCATTTCCAAAGTATCCATTTCCTTTGGATTTTTAATATAACTGTCCAGGCGACTACGAGCCGATTCTAACTTATTTTTCAAGGAATTATGTATTTTACCTGTAATGCGTATCATTTCATCCATCAGGTCTTTAAGTTTTTGGTTGACTTGTTTTAACTCTTTATAATAATGGGTGTTAGCAAGATGTGTTTTCATACGGGCAACGAGCTCCCCTCTGGAAAAGGGTTTGTTAATGTAATCACTGGCTCCAATCCCTAAACCTTTTATCAGATCAGAGATTTGACTCCTGGCTGTTAAAAGAATAATGGGTAATTCGCTGCTTGAATGGGTGGATCTTATTTTCTCACAGAGTTCATAGCCAGTCATACCCGGCATCATGAGGTCCAGAAGGATCAAATCAAATTGATCCTTCCGGAGAATCTCTAAGGCACTTATTCCGTCTAATGCCCTCACTACCGTGAATCCTTCAAGGCTCAGGTAATTGACGATCACCTGGAGGTTTACTGGATCATCGTCCACAGCAAGTATTTTCCCTCGTTTACCATTGGCAGGTTCAAAAGATGAGTCGGTATAAATTATATCGTCTTCCACCAATGAAAGGGTTGAAATATTCCTTTTGGGCCATTCAAGGGAAGTAGAACGATTGCTTGCCGGGATCGTAAAAGTAAACGAAGTCCCTTCCCCCAATCTTGATTGAACCTCAATCATACCCCCGTGTAATTCGATCAATCTTTTACTAATGGCTAATCCCAAGCCGGTTCCACCGTATATCCTTGACAGACTGCTACTGGCCTGATAAAAGGACTGGAATATCTTGTCCAGATCATCCTCAGCGATACCAATTCCTGTATCAGTCACCCTTATTTCCACCCTCTCGTCTTTTTGAACAGCAGATAGATGGATGAAACCCTCTTCCGTAAACTTGATCGCATTGTTTATGAGATTATGAAGGATCTGTTGAATCCGGTCTCCGTCACCATAAATATCAGGTATATCCTTTGTTATATCACTGGTTATGGTTACCGACTTAGTCCTGATGAGAGGTTTGCTTAGCTGGATCACCTGATCCATCAAAGGTTTGAGGGGAAATGATTTTCTGTCAAGGATAATATCCTGCTGCTTTAATTGGGAATAGTCTAAAATATCGTTGACCAAATTATAAAGTCTTTTCCCGCTGTTAATCACCATGTTCATGAGAGGTTTTTGCTGTTCATTGACTGGACCAGAGACTCCGTCTAAAATAGATTCTGATATGCCAATAATCCCGTTGAGTGGAGTTTTCAGTTCATGAGAGGTGTTTGCAAGGAACTCATCTTTGAGCCGATCAGCTTTCTCAAGATTATCGATGGCCAGTTTCTGAGCCTCTTCCCGTTCTTTTCGATTCAGATTAATCCTGTCAGCCAGGGCAAATGAAAATAACACCACTTGAAAAACTGTTGCTATCTGAGTTGCTTGATCAATTAAAATTATCTTCCCTATATATCCCAAGTTATATAAGGCAGACATGGTGGTACCGATAAAAGGTATGATCCACCCAATTAAGTAGAATCTTGCGGGTGTAAATCCCCGTCTTAGAGCTATAATTCCCAAGGGAATCAATACCAAAAACCTTGATAAAACAATGGGGTAGCTTATTTTGATGATTGTGGTATAGTTTACTATTATAGAAAGAAAAGTAGAGGTAATTAGCATCCCCATAAAGAATAACAGGACTTTATCCAGTTTTGGCCCATAGTCTTTGCTTCTTAAAAAGACTTTTGAGAAGAGTAATTGAGAAAATAATACTGAGTTAAGGGAAATTATAATGAACTGTTTATTAAAAACAGGACAGTTCTGCCATAAGTATTGATAAGCTAAACCATGATATGATAATGAATAAAACCCGGCCGTCAAGATAAATAGAACATAGTATAAATAATTAATGTCTTTTAATGATATATAGATAAAGAAGTTATAGAGTATCATAATAAAAATCAAGCCATAAAAGAGTCCCAGTAATATATATTCTGTTAAAACCTTGTCCTGAAAACTGTCTCGTTCATAAAGGCTCATTCCCAGCCTCATAACGCTTTCTGTCTTGACTCTTAGATAAATGTCCGCTTGAGAGGGCATATCCTTTAATCGGAACACAATGTTACGGTAATCCATATCCCATTGATTGAAGGGAACAAGTCTTCCCGATTTCTTGATTTGGTACTCTCCGTTTTGCTGTGGGGAAAAAAGCTGAACATCATCCAGAAGAGTAAATCCCATTTCCAGGAGCCATTCCCTGTTTCGGGATTTATTGTTTAATTTAAAGTGAACCCACCAGGCTGAATCAGTGAATCCAAAATTAGGAGATTGTCTTTTGTTCCATACAAATCTCTGGGAATGCTTT
>CAJXGR010000257.1 GCA_913053665.1 uncultured Spirochaetia bacterium | reverse complement strand
CAGAAAAAGCTTGTAGGTCGGACTTCCCAGTCCGACAGAGAGTTAGCCATTTTATCTTATCCCGAACTCACATTAAATAAAAACAGGTTGTTCTTCACAGCTTGGATAAAGGATCTCCCTGAACCTCTGGACATAAGAGGAGCTAGAGTGACTTTCCTGGGCTTTTTTATCCTGAAAGGCCATTAAATGCACGAAGGTACAGGCATCCGATTTTTGAAAGGCTTCATAGATGGGGGTGAGATCCTGATTTTTGCGGACTTCACTTAAAAGTTCAACCAGAGCTTTTTTGACATCCTTGAGTTTTTCCTTTTTCACGCGATAGTTTACAATTTGGTGTATCATGTTTCCTCCTTGAATCCCATTTTATGTCGTAAGGAATTGAGAAATCCCTTAGAACTCCCTATAAATATATCATTTTAATGGATCTGATCTATAAAATACCGTATCACTTCGTTAAGTCATCGATAATCGTTTGACTTTCCCCATAAAAAGCTTTATTTTAACGTTAAATTATCTGAATATTAAGGACTCAATAAGAAACTGTCGAATTAACCAGTCGTTGTAGGGGCGACCCGGCGGGTCGCCCCTACAACGTGGTGATAGTTAATCATTTAATTTTACAGAATATATGCAATTGCCCGTATGATTGATTAATTCAACAGATTCTGAATAAGAGCTTTTGAATATCAGCCGATGACTCTTTCAGAAGGCTGAAATAATATGAGTTCTCAAGGGTGGACCCGATGGCAACTAGCTTTTCATTTGATATTGTCTCAGAAGTGGATATGCAGGAAGTGCTTAACGCTGTGAACCAGGCCAATAAAGAAATCTCCCAGCGATACGACTTCAAGGGCAGTAAAAGTGAGATCACGCTTCAGCAGAAGGATAACGTCATGACCATCCTGGCCGATGATGATCTTAAGCTTAAAAGCGTTTTAGAAGTCCTGAAGGCCAAACTGGTGAAAAGGTCTGTTCCCGTCAAAGCCCTGGACTTTAACAAGGCAGAAGAGGCTTCAGGAGGGATGATCCGGCAGAAAGTAGATATCCAGTCGGGTATCTCCAAAGAGAAGTGCAAGGAAATCGTGAAGTTCATTAAAGACACTAAAATCAAGGTCCAGGCACAGATCCAGGACGCTCAAGTCCGTGTCACGGGACGGAAAAAAGACGATCTTCAGGACCTCATGAAAAAACTCAAAGAAAAGGACTTTGACATCAATATGGATTTTGAGAATTACCGTTAAACCCATTTACCAGGCGGCCTTGATCGGATGCGGCCGGATTGGTTCACTCTTGGAAAGAGACCCACTTAGAGAAAAACCCTGTACCCATGCTGGGGCATACGATAAACACCCACGAACAGCTTTGATCGCTGGATGTGACATAGACCCTGAACGACGCGTATTATTTAAAGACGACTGGAAGGTCTCAGAAGTCTACGACGACCCCTTGAAACTCCTCTCTAACGAAGACATCGACATTCTCTCCATTGCCACTGAAATCACCCATCATGATGAACTTGTTTTAATGGCGGCCAATCATCACGTGCCCGTGATTATCTGCGAAAAACCCATTGGTTTGAGCCTTAGAAAAGCCTCTCACATGATCGAAGCCTGCCGGAAGAACCACTCTCTTTTAGTGATCAATCATGAGAGACGCTTTGCATCGGACTATCGCTTTGTGAAAGGCCTCATCGAAGGTGGTGAAATTGGTGATCTTGTCTCCATAAGGGGAAGTATACTCACAGGGATACCAAAAGCTGGGAGTGACTACGCAAAAGAGGGGGGCGGCCCCTTAGTCCATGATGGGACTCACTTGATCGACATCATCCGGTATCTTACGGGTTCGGAGGCGGACTGGGTCACAGCTGAATTGCAGACTAACGAGTCGATCCGTGTTGAAGAGACCTTATGGGGGACGATCCATCTAACAAACGGCGTTCATTGCTTCATCGAGGCGGGAGGCAGACGGGATTACTTCGCCTTTGACCTGGACTTACAGGGCACTAAAGGGAGGATACTCATCGGAAACGGTCTCTTGAAGTGGTATCAGGCTGAGGAAAGTCAATATTATACTGGATTCAAGGACCTTGTGGAGAAATCTGTCCCGCCCTTTCCTTATAAACCCCAATTTATCAATGAGATAGACGCTGTCGTCCAATACCTGGATGATGGGACGATCCCAGAATCTACGGGTGAGGATGGGTATAAAGCCTTGGAGGTGATCTTTGCCCTTTATCAGTCAGCTGTTATAAAAAAGAGGGTGTCTCTCCCCCTCTCAGGGATTGATGAAACGCCTTTGAAAGACTATTTTTGATTTACCCATAGACTCTTTGCAAGAATAGATATATTTAGAAGTGTCTATTGAAAGGAGAGAGGATGATCCGAAGAATGATTTGGAGAGATAAAATAATGAATATTAAGAGATTAGTTGATTGGGTGTGTTTCTCACAGCCTGTTCAGGGGATGACGGCTCAGAGCACAAAAGGAGAGCATCCGTAGAAAAGAAGTAAAGGGATTTAAGGAGAGGTAAGAAGGAATTGAAAAAAATACGCTTTTCAAAGCATTCATTAGAACAATGTGATGAAAGGGGAACTTCCCAAGACGAAGTCATTCAAGCCGTTCGCACCGGAACCCGTGAACCAGCTAAACATGCCCGGATCAGTTGTAAAATAAACCTTTCCTTTCACTCTCAGTGGCAGGGAAAATTCTATGCCATTAAACAAGTCATGCCTATTATCACTGAAGAAGACAATGAAATTATTGTCATTACTGTTTATACTTACTATTTTTAAATAAGGAGTCCAAAATGAAAATCAGCTATGATCAAGAGATAGATGCCCTGTATATCCGACTGATTGAAGGGAAGCATGAATGCAGGAATATTAGACTCACAGAGGATATTGCCTTGAACCTGGGTGAGGAAGAAAAGCTTGTGGGTATTGAGATATTAAATGCTAAAGAGATTTTGGGAGAAGGTGAAGTGCCTAAAGTTGTTCTGGAAAACATATCGCAATATTCAGCTTAGATTATGTGGGTGGAAAGTAATATCATTAAACCTATCAATCGGCCGTTATAAAAGAACGAGTGTTGCTCCCCCTCTCAGAGATTGATGAAACCCCGTTAAAGGACTATTTTAAGAGACCTCATTAACTCTTCCACTAATCATCTAATAGAACTCAATAACTTCATTTGGGTGGTGTCCTACTAAAATGGCGAATAAGACCAATCTCATAGAAGACCATTCATTTCGTTTAAAAAACATGTCTTTCCCTCTAAAGAGAAATAAAACGCCATCAATCCCTTTCTTTTCACCTTAAAATAATACTTGACTAGTGTTCCATCAATGCTGATGTGATGAATTAGATGAACCCGTAATGGCGGGGTGATCGCTCCCCTACCCATCAATTGAGACTTGATGAAACACTAGTTTGTCACTACCCTATTAGTTAAACAAAAAAATGTACGTAATCTTTCCTTTTTCCGAAGGTATGAGTAATATTCGTACCAGTCATAGCCAATTAAGGGGGTATCTATGGAAGGTATACATTTATTATTACAAGATAGAACAATGAAACAAAAAGAATGGAAGATTTCTTTTTACCCCGAATACATAAATATTGAATCCCTATCCGATAGCAAAGAGTTTAAAATTGATCGTAATGATGCTTCAGAAAAAATGGAAATTATTGATATATTCCCTTTTCCAAAACAATTAATCATTCGATTAGAAAAAAAAGTGCCTTTTTACCTAAATAAAGTGAATCATAAAAAGATTAAGGAATGGTTTGGTAAAAAACCCATTCTTAATGATATGTTCTTTGCCCTAAAAAGAAGGTTTAAATGGGTCATTTTGCTTGGTATATTTATTTTCCTTTCATCATTGCCTATACCTGCAGATACTGAATTAGCTTTAGAAGCACTCCCTATAGATATATTTGGAATATTTCTTGGTTTAACTTTAGTCATTCTTGGAATCATTTCTAAAATTTGGAAAGTATATCTATTATTTTTGTTAGATAGCCTCTGGTTATTCTTAGTATCTATGAAGTTACTTTATGATGTATCAAATGGTTATAGTATTTATTGGCTAATATTATTAATCATTTTGATTCCATTTGCACTCAAAGGGTTTTCTGAATATAAATTTTACAAGCAGATATAGGAACTTCTAAAAGTTGTATCAGGATTTGGATTTCAAAGACCCTTTAGAAAAACATAATGTCCAAATTGAGTTTGTGTGTAATCAGACTGATTAACGTGAGTTCGACAAGAAGTTCGCCACGAATAACCCCAATGATCACGAATATACTTGGTAGTGATAAAACCTTGGCTCGATATGGATTCCAGGTTGGTGATCCTATATTTAGATTAGAACGTGTTTCTGAACAGACAGAATGTCTGTTCTACCCATCCGACAGTCTGAATCACATAAAGAGCCTTGGTAATAAACCCTTAGCTCTGTGATTCAGGGTTTCCGTGGCAAGTCGAAAGACTTTTTCTATTTTTACAGGATTAGCAATTCCATTAGAATAATGAGGCACTGAGTTCATTCACGGCAGTTATCATCTCGGGATCATCGGTAAGAGCCTGAGCCACAGCACTTCGACAGGCTGTCACAGGATGGACATTTGACTGAATAAGCTTCGCCGCATGAACAAGCAAGCGAGTACTCGCCCCTTCATCCAGACCATTCCCCTTTAAATTACGGGTCATTCGGGCAAACTTCACCAACTTTTCTGCAATCTCTTGAGAGATATGACTTTCAGTCATAACGATCTTTCGCTCAAGCTCCTCACTGGGATAGTCAAATTCTAAAGCAATGAAACGTTGGCGCGTGCTCTGTTTCAGATCTTTCAAAACACTTTGATACCCCGGATTATAAGAAATCGTCAGACAAAACTCCCTTGAGGCCCTTAATATCTCCCCTAGTTTTTCCATAGGAAGAATCCGCCTATCATCTGCCAAAGG
>CAJXGR010000256.1 GCA_913053665.1 uncultured Spirochaetia bacterium | reverse complement strand
CTTTCGGATTGGGCAGACACGTGGGTCTGCCCCTACAGGTGTTCTCCACCATCCACATAGATGATCTGTCCTGTAATATAAGTGTTCTGAACAAGAAAAGCAATGGCTTCAGTGATCTCAAAGGGTTCTCCTTTGCGTTGGAGAGGGATTATCTCAGGCCTTTTCGTAAGATAGTCTTCGTCATCTGCGTCTGGAGGCAGGATATATCCCGGTCCCACAGCGTTGACCCGGATAGCAGGGGCCAGCTCTCTGGCGGCCATCAGGGTGAAATCCGTCAAAGCCTTTTTGGACAGGGTATAAGCCGAGTAGGAGATGTCATTATGAGCCACTTTAGCGTCCACCATATTGATGATATGACCTTCACGGCAGTGTTTAGCGAATTCCTTTGTGAGGAAAAAGGGGGCTTTGAAGTTCAGGTCAAAGTTTCCATTAAAGAGGTCAAAGTCTGTGTCTAGAAGCCGAGCTCTTTGAAAGACGGATGCGTTGTTTATGAGGAGGTTTAAGTCATGGAATCTTTCTTTAACACGGGGAATCAGCGATTCCAGGGCGTCTTCGTCCAGTAGGTTGGACTGGAAGATCTCGCAATCGACCTTGAGGGCTTGGATTTCAGAGCACAGGGCTTTGGCCTCATCCAGCGAGTTGTTGTAATGGAGAGCGACGTGATAGCCCATGCTGGCCAGCTTTAAGGCGATCAACCTACCCAAACGTTTGGCCCCACCGGTGATGAGTGCTGTTCCTTTTGCTGTAATAGCCATTGGCTTTATTCCTTGGCAAAATCAACTGATTAAAGCGGCCCTTTCAGCAGGCGATCATGTGGGCCCATGAGAACAACAGGCTTTTTACGTATATCCAACCATTTAAGAAGCTGGATCATATGTTCTGTAGGCATGGTGATACAGCCAATACTCGGAAGGTCTTTGTGAGGCCACACATGAAAGAATAAAGCGCTTCCTTTCCCTTTGACGACAGGTTTCATGTTATACCCCACCACAATGCCATACTCGTACTGGTGATCCTCTCGTTTCATCAACTCATAAGACCTGGCTTTAGGCTTCCCTCTCACCCAGCGATTATACTGACGAGACTTGGGATCGTCCACCCAGTAGTCGTTTCCAGTGGCTTGACGGTAGGGCAATCTTGTATCCATGCTTTTAGCATAGCCAAAGGCCAGAACAAGGGGATAGACGCCGGTTGGAGTTTTAAGGTCTCCTTCCATCTTCTCACCAGCCTTAGCGAAGCCCCCTTCACCGATAGTGCTAACTATAGAGGGATAGACCTTTTCCCATTTGCCTTTCACCTTTTCAAAGGGCATTGTCAGCGAATGATAGATTTTGGTGGCCTGGGTGGTCACCAGAATTACCTGTCTTGAAGGGCCTATTTTATCCATATTCTTTAGTATGATCTCTCGCCCAATGATAGGAGGTTGTTTCTTTTTGGGGGAAGCTTTCAGTGGTGTGTTGGATACAAGTGACGAAGTCTTTTCTTGACTGGTGCTTGATTTCTGACACCCCCATCCATAAAACATTAGGGTGATAAAGAGAATCATAGATCCATAGACACCATATAATTTGGAGCGATGGGCAGAAAACATAAGTATTGCCAAAATACGTCTATTTCTGGAACTTTATGACATCATGGATACCGTTGACTATTTCATCAATATCATCGGTTACAGTAAAGAGTGACAGGTCTTTTTCATCAATATAATGATTCTTGTAGACCGTTTCTTTTAGCCATTCAAATAATCCTCCCCAATAGTCCTTTCCCAAGGCGTAGACAGGGACAGGGTCTGTTCGCTCTGTCTGTATAAGTGTCATAGTCTCAAAGAACTCATCGAGGGTTCCAAAACCCCCTGGGACCAAAACAATAGCGGATGAGTACTTCAAAAACATGACCTTGCGAACAAAGAAATAGCGAAAATCAACAGAAACAGTTTGATAGTCGTTGGAATCCAGTTCAAAGGGGAGTTCGATGTTGAGGCCAATGGATTGGGCCTCCCCTGCCATAGCCCCAATGTTAGCGGCCTCCATAATACCGTTCCCGCCCCCCGTGATAATGGAATAACCTTTCAGGGCAAGCTTTTTGCTAAGTTCAACAGCTAATTTATAGTACTTATCAGTAGATTCGGAGCGGGCTGATCCAAAAACCGCTACAGCCTTGCCAATGCCGGAAAGCTTTTCTATGCCATCCACAAACTCAGAGATAACCCTGAATATTCTCCATATTTCCCGTCCCTCTTGACCTTTTAAAAAATCGTCCATTATATTCCTTGCACTGAGTCTATTTTGCGTATTCAATCACTCGTGTTTCCCTGATGAGAGCCACTTTCACCTGGCCAGGGTACTTCATTTCATTCTCTATGCGAGTGGCAATGTCCCTCGCGGTTTTTTTAGCCTGAATGTCGTCAAGAGTGTCATTATTGACAATAATCCGAAGCTCACGCCCAGCCTGGATGGCAAAAGCCTTTTCTACACCATCAAATCCATAAGCAATTGCCTCGAGATTGGTGAGTCTCTTAATGTAATTATTAAAGGACTCCCGTCTAGCCCCGGGTCGAGACGCGGATATGGCATCTCCCGTTTGCACGATAAAGGCTTCTGGGGTTTGGGGTTCCACATCAAAATGGTGGGCACCAATGGAGTTGACAATAACCTCGCTCTCACCGTACTTCTTGGCGATTTGAGCTCCTACTGTTGCGTGATCCCCTTCTTCCGTGTGAACGCCTTTGCCTACATCGTGGAGGAGTCCTCCGCGTACGCATTGTTCCACGTTAGACCCTGTTTCAGCCGCCAAAAATCCACATATTTGGGCCACTTCCTTGGAGTGAAGGAGGATATTTTGCCCATAACTATAGCGGTATTTAAGACGCCCCACGTATTTCTGAAGCTCGGAATGCATACCGCGTATACCCAAGTCGAAACAGGCTTTCTCACCTTCTTCCTGGATGATCTTGTCCACTTCCTGACTCACCTTACTCACCACTTCTTCAATTCGGGCCGGGTGAATGCGTCCGTCAGAGATAAGTTTTTCAATGGCCCCACGGGCTTTTTCCCTTCTGACCGGATCAAAGCAGGACAATACGATAGCCCCAGGTGTGTCATCGATGATAATATCAACCCCAGTCAGAATTTCCAGAGCCCGTATATTCCGACCTTCCCGGCCGATAATCCTGCCTTTCATTTCATCATTGGGTAGAGTGACAGAAGATACACACGCGTCCTGAGAGATTTCAGGGGCCAGCCGCTGGATGGCAGTGATAACCGTAATACGAGCCTCTTTATCAGCAGTGGCTTTGGTCTCGCGCTCTATCTTGATTAGGTATTTCTGAGCCTCAAGCTCGGCCTCGTGAGTCACATCCTTGATAATAATGTCTTTAGCTTGTGCTGGACTAAGCCCAGCCACTTCCTCTAATTTCTTTCTTTGTTCAGATATTTTGTGTTTGAGTTCTTCTTCCTTTTGTGTGAGTTCTTTATCTCTATTTTCAAAAGTATTTTCTTTGCCTTCAATAGTTTCCAGTTTCCGCTCAAGACTCTCTTCTTTTTTGAGGATTCGTTTTTCAAGGCCTTGGAGTTCATTCTTCTGAACTCGAACTTCTATTTCAAAATCCTTACGCCCTTGAATGAGCTGATCTTTTGCCTCTAAAAGAACTTCTCGTTTTTGGGATTCAATGTCTTTTTGAGCCTGAGCTATGATCAAATCAGCCCGATCCTGAGCTTTTTTCAGTGTGAGTCGCTCAAACAGGAGACGGCCAATGTAACCAAGTGTTCCACTTACAAACAGAACCAACAGATAAGGAAGAAGGGTTTCTATGTTCAAGATACTCCTCCTTAACTCTAATATTTAGTCTATTCCTAGTTTATTCATTCCTTAATTTAGATTTCTTCTCAATATAAGGAAAAGCAAATATCAGTGAAAAGTCAAGCAAATTTTATGGGAATGAACTTATTAATGATTCTTTAGACTAAAAAGGTTTTGAATTGTCGATATAATCAGTTGTAGGGGCTGGGTGACCCAGCCCCTACAACTGACATTTCATAATCGGTTGGGTATATAACTATTTTTCAGTCTTCCTTAAAACACCTTTCAAGGCTCCATTGTGAGACAAATAAATCCTAATACTTTGCTCTGAGTTCTTAATATCCTCAGGGACCCTGTTTAGTAGATCAGAAAGGATTTGGTAATCGGTACGATCCAGGTTTTGCCCTTCAAAACACTTTTTGACCATCAAGGACTCGAATGGCATACCCCTGACAAGACGATCCCAAAGGACTGTTCTCTTAATAGTTGTCCAGAAAGCATCAAAGTCCATCACTCACCTCGGATAGCTGATCTACAATCTCATCCCGGCTTTCCTCCGGACTTTTCCCCTTTGTGTAATGGACTTTTTTTGCTAAGAGATGGTTGGAAGGATGCTTGACAAAGTGTTCATGAAAATCAAAGCCTTCCCGAATAAAGCCACCCGTCCTGTCATTCAGGATCTCAATGGACTCCTCTAAATCTGACGAGGGTAGGAGAAGGATCACATTATTATAAGGCTCCAAGGCTTTCTGGACCTTCGTGAACAGGGTGTCATCTTCATAAACTGAGTGTCCTGCACCAAAGTCAATGACACCGTCTTGGGTATCAGACAGCAATTGTTCAACAGCATGGGCTTCAAAGGGCTTCCAGTACTTATAGACTCCTAAAAACCCCTCCTGTTCACCTATTTTCTGGACTAGACCAGGGTCATAACCGATCTCATCATAGTATTTCCAGCGATACTGATCGATGGGATATCTTGGAAGGACTAACTTTTCTGCAATCAGTTTCCCCAAAGTGCTTTTCCCAGAACGTATGGGGCCGATTAATATTATCTTTTGATTCATATCTTTACTTTTTCACATAATTATTGAATTGACTTACCCCGTAGGGGCGAACCCACGTGTTCACCTTTCCATCGTCTATCCGTACGGGTTCAACATGTTGAACCCGT
>CAJXGR010000255.1 GCA_913053665.1 uncultured Spirochaetia bacterium | reverse complement strand
GGCGGCAGTGATGTCAGGAGGAAGACCTTGTGTGAGAGGTGGGTGTAAGACAGCAATATCCGGCATGAGTGCTGGGTGGAAGATAACAGACTTTTGACCGGTGTTTTTCAAGATGATCACAGCGGATCGGCCTACTTCACTCCCCGTACCGGCTGTTGTAGGGATAGCGTAGAGGGTTGGCATGGGGTGAACGATGTACTGATCACCTCCTTGACTCTCTTCATAGCGGGATATGGGCCCCTCATGCCTGGACAGGACTTTAATCCCCTTGGCCACATCCATTGGAGCGCCGCCTCCAAGGGCAATAATGGCGTCACATTTCTCTTTGATGTATTGGTCAGCGCCTGCCTGGACATCCTGCTCAATGGGATTCTTGTGTATATCACTAAATACCGAAAAGTGAATGCTGACAGACTGATAGGGACTGTGTTCTTTTAAGGCCGACATAACTTTTTGTGAAAGACCAACGTCAATGAGGGTTTGATCGGTGACTAACAATATACGCTTATGATGCTTTTCCTTTATGACCCGTGCTAAAGCGTCTAATGAGTCTTTGCCGTAATAGATGGTTGTTGGAAAGTTAAACTTGTGCATTATATTATCTCAAAATACCTTCTGAGCTGCCAATCATTAATACTCTGTTCGTATTGACGCACCTCCCATTCTCGACTGGCAACATAATGCTCGACAAAGTCTGAGCCAAAGATCTTTTGAGCCTCCTTTGATGTCTTGAAGATATGAGTGGCATCTCTTAAGTTGCTGGGTAGCTGTAGGGATTCGGGTAGTTCATCCTGGATTTCATAGGCGTTGCCACGTACACCGTCTCCAAGAGTTAGTTTTTCCTTGATCCCCAAAAGGCCAGCCGCGATATTTGCCGCCGCCACCAGATAGGGATTGGCATCCGCTGATCCAATACGAAACTCCAGCCTTTGGGCTTTCTCACTGCCTGGGATGACCCGTAGGGCGGCCGTACGGTTCTCGATACCCCAGGTGGAGGCTGTGGGGGCCCAAGCCCCTTTGACCAACCGGGTGTAGCTGTTGATTGTTGGAGCGAACATTGCGAGAAAGGGTCTCAGGTACTTTTGTTGCCCAGCCACATAATGCTTCATCAGGTCGCTCATATTATCGGGTTGATCAGGGTCATAGAATAGGTTATTTCGATAGTCTTTATCAAAAAGGGATTGATGACAATGTCCGCTTTGACCGGGATAATCCATAGACCATTTAGCCATGAAAGTAGCGATCAGATCACGTTTTTGGAAGAAAACTTTAGTGAAGGTCTTGAATAAGACAGCTTTATCAGCCGCAGCGAGAGCGTGATCTACATTGATAGCGGCCTCCCAGACCCCAGGGCCTGTTTCGCAGTGTAGAGCCTCAAGAGGACAGTCTATATCCATACAGTAATCCATTAACTCATTAAATAAATGAGAGTAAGTGGAGGCTCTCAATACGGAGTATCCGAAATTCCCTGGACTCAAGGGGATAAGATTCCTATAGTTTTTTTCTCTCACGCTGTGGGACGTCTCATTGAATATAAAGAACTCATATTCAAAGGCCATTTTGACGGCATAATTCAGTTCGTTGGCCTGGTTTAGAACATGTTGCAATAAGCTTCGCGGGCAAACGCTATGAAGGCTTTTCCTATCAGAAGCGACAAACTCGCCTATGTAGTAGGGTATATTGTCTTCATCCTTAAGGCGACGCTCAGTATTGGGATCCAGACGATAAAGGGCATCGGGGTAGGCCGTGTGCCACCCGGTGAAACGGGCATTGTCGTAGAGCTGATCGTCGGTGTCCCAGCCGAAAATGCAGTCACAGAAACCGAAGCAGTCATCTGCTACGCTTGAAAACTTGTCCAGGCTGATGTATTTACCTCTAAGCACACCGTCAATATCTGCAACACCCAGCTTGACCCGCTTGATCCCTTCTTTTTTGTATTGCTCTATACGATCTGAAGGCCAATTGGCACTCATAATAGTGTATCCTATGAGAGTAATCTAAAATGCAAAGCTTTCCGCCGTGTAACTGAGTGAAAGCCATAGTCCGACAGGGTGGACCCCTTACCGCTTAGCCCAACACCTGTCCAGGGTAAGGCGGGGTCTAAATAGTCACAACGGTTCATAAAGACTGTCCCCGTATCCATTTGGCGGCTGAAGGCCTCAGCTTTTTCTTGATTCTCTGTGTAAATCACGGATGTGAGGCCATATTTGGAGTCGGCGACCAGTCTGAAACCCTCTTCATCGTCTTTGACTTTCATAATCGGGAGGATGGGGCCAAAGTTTTCCTCTCTCATGATTATCATATCGTTATGGACACTGGTGATCAGGGTTGGCTCGAAAAACAGGGCGTCCCCTATTCTTTTGATCTTCCCACCGTGATGGAGTTCAGCTCCCTGATTCATGGCCTCTTGAACTTGCTGATGGAGTTCCTCCACCGATTTACCCCGTGCCAGGGGGCCCATCGATGTCTGACTTCCTAACGGGTCGCCAAGGATATAAGTCTCTAACAGGGTTTTACTTTGAGAAACGAAATCATCGTAAAGACTCTGGTGAACGTAGACTCGCTCGATGCCGCAACAGGATTGACCTGCGTTGTACATGGCTCCATCCACGAGACCTGCTACAGCTTCCTTTAGATTAGCGTCTTCGGCGACGTAAGCCCCATCTTTCCCTCCCAGTTCCAGATTACAGTCCATAAAACGTTGAGAAACGCTCTGATAGATATTTCGCCCCCCCTGGACGGAGCCGGTGAAGATGACATGCTGAATATCCCCTTTCTCAATGACCTCCAGGGTGGTCGAGTGGTCTATGATAACGTTCTGAAGGACATTGTCTATCCCACCTAAAGTGCGAAAAGCTTTCTCGAAGTGGAGCCCGATGGATGGGGTTAAACTGCTATGCTTTAGCAGGACAGTGTTTCCGGAAAGTAAGGAGCTCAATATCCCATTGACAGCAATAACTAAAGGATAATTCCAGGCCGCAATGATGAAAACAAGTCCCAAAGGTTCATGGCGGATCTCCCTGTGAAAATCAGTCTTTCCCATCACCGGTTCAGGGGAGAGAGCTTTCTCGGCATGGTCACAGAGGTGATTGGCTCGCTCAAAGAAGGTGTTTAACTCATTATGGGACTGATTTATGGGCTTAGCCATCTGAGCCGTGATATCATGGGCTAGCTCATCCTTGTGGTCAGAGAAATAGATTAAGGCTTGTCTGACAGCGTCTACACGTTCACTGACCCTTAGTTTTTTCCATTCCCTAAAGGCCTTTTGGGAACGTTCAATCTTGTTAAAGACTTCCTGAAAGCTTTCCACTGGGTACTGATGGATGGGTTTGAGGGTGAAAGGATTAATGGTTTCTAAAGTTCTCATGTTAAAACCTTCAGGATCCATTGAAGCCATTATATTGGCTGTTGCACAATGTCTTTTCCATAAGAAAAAAATACTTCAAAGTGCAATGGAATACAAGGAAAAATTAAAATATCGTAAATATGACAGGATTTTGCTGTTTCAACGAGATGCTGAAGACGAGTATAAGTGAATATTTTAATGAACAGATAAATAAATTAGAACAGTTTAATAATTACTATTTGACCCTTAAGGTGTTAACTCTAGTGATGGCTGGAAAAAACCGTATCGCTTCGGGAGGCTTGCCATGACGAAGACTGCTTCCGTAAAACCCTTAAGGAGAGTGACCTATATGGATGATGCCAGTGTGAAACGAGGTCTGGATGGCGTTATAACGGATACGTCCAGTATATCCAAAGTGATGGTGGAGAAAAATGCCCTTCTTTATTACGGATACCCTGTCCAGAACTTGGCTGAGAATTGTTCTTTTGAAGAAGTCGCTTATCTCTTGCTCAATGGAGAACTCCCTGACACTCATGAACTTAAGGACTTTAAAGAGAAAGAACGTGAACAACGGCCCATCAGCCCCAGGCTGTCTTCTTTGATAGAACTGTTTGATCCCAAGGCTCACCCAATGGATACTCTCCGAACAGCCGTAAGTTTTTTAGCCACTGAGGACTCTGAGCTTTTGACCAACAATCCTGACTCCAACTACCAAAAGGCCATCCGATTACTGGCTCAAATCCCCACTATCATAGCCTCCTTTTATCGCCACTCAAAGGGTCAAAAGGCGATTCCACCCAAGAATGATCTTAATATGGGTGAAAACTTCTTTCACATGTGTTTTGAGAAAGTTCCATCCCCTGAAGTGATCAAAGCCTTTGATGTCTCCTTGGTTCTCTACGCTGAACACACTTTTAACGCTTCAACCTTTACGGCAAGAGTGATTATATCTTCCCTGTCGGATGTGTATAGTGCTGTGAGTGGTGCTATTGGATCGCTTAGAGGACCTCTCCACGGTGGAGCCAATGAAGCCGTAATGCAGACAATGCTGGAGATTGGAGATCCTTCTAAAGCCCAGGGATGGCTTCAACAAGCCTTACAGGAAAAGCGAAAGATCATGGGTTTCGGCCACCGGGTTTATCGTAATGGCGACTCACGCGTCCCCACCATGAAAAAGTACATGCTAAAACTCGCTGAGGAAACGGGTGAAACAAGATGGCCTGAGATTTATGAGACACTATCGAAGACCATGTTAGCGGCCAACGGGATCTATCCAAATCTTGATTTCCCCACTGGCCCAGCCTATTACATGATGGGTTTTGAGATTCCCTTGTTCACTCCCATCTTTGTTATGAGCCGTATCACTGGATGGATGGCCCATATCATGGAGCAATTGGATAACAATCGTTTGATCCGTCCTTTGAGTAAGTATGTTGGCCCGGAAGAACGTTTAGTAAAGCCCATAGAAGAACGGTAGGCTTCTTACATACCTTGACATAAAATGAAGATATGGGCCGTAAAAAAGGACACTAATTTGCACCATAAAAAAAGTAAATAAATAACGTCAGTTCGAAATGGTTATTTCTTTTGCCACAGAGATTGAATAAATCAGTTTCTAACGGCTATAAAGGATAGT
>CAJXGR010000254.1 GCA_913053665.1 uncultured Spirochaetia bacterium | reverse complement strand
CTCTATATGATCTTCGAGATCGGCTCTTTTGAGAATCTGATAGGAATTATTGATCAGTTGCATAAAGGGCCGTCATGAGGATATTTGATAGTTTAAAACAGCAATTTGAAATACTCGACTCTATTCCAATGGGAGCCTTTATATTACAAAAAGATCTAAGGGTTCTTTTCTGGAACAAACAATTGGAAGAATGGACCTGTTTACCCCGAAAGGAGATTCTAGGGACTAAAATCGATACCTATTATCCTCATTTTACAGAACCCCAATACTATTCTCGCATCCAAACGGTCTTTGAGGACATGTCGCCCGTTATTTTCTCTTCTCAACTCCATAAACAGGTTATTCCGCCTTTTTCATTAAATGAAGGAGTATTACAGATTCAGAAAACAACGGTCACCCCTTTAACCAACAAGAAAGACGGGGAAATCTACGCACTATTTGTTATAGAGGATGTCACAGAAATAACCCATCGCATCAAGGTCTATCAAAAAGCTAAAGATCAGGCTCTAAAGGAAATGGAAGGGCGTCAAGCTACAGAAAAGGCTTTAGAGAAAAGTAAGGAACGATTTGATTTGGCTCTCAAGGGAGCCGACACCAGCACATGGGACTGGAACATACAGAGCGGTGAAGTCATTTTCAATGAGCGTTGTGTAGAAATGCTGGAGTATAGGCTGGAAGAGATAGAACCACATGTCAGCTCCTGGATGAAGATGGTCCACCCTGAGGATATGCTGGAAGTTGAAAAAGTCTTAAGTGCTCATTTAAAGGGTCAGACGCCCTTTTATGAAAAAGAGTACCGAATGAAGACCAAATCGGGTAGGTGGATATGGATTTTGGGAAGGGGGAAAGTTGTTGAACGGGATAAGGATGGTAAAGCGATTCGAGCGGCTGGGACTCACTTAGATATCACAAATCGTAAATTGGCAGAAGAAAGTCTCCAACAGCGTTTTGAGGAGTTGGCTAAAGCCCGTAAAGCTTCATTAAATATGATGATGGACCTTGAAAGAGCCAAGGATCAGGCTGATCTGGCATGGAAGAAGGCTGAACAGGCTAATCAGGCTAAATCGGAGTTTCTTGCCAATATGAGCCATGAAATCAGAACGCCTATGAATGCCATTTTAGGGTTTGCAGAAATCTTAACCGCCAAGATCAAAAACGACCAGTATCAACATTATCTATCTTCTATCATTTCAAGCGGTAAAACCCTCTTAACCCTGATCAATGACATTCTGGACCTCTCAAAGGTTGAAGCCGGTAAATTATCCCTTAAATATTCAGCGGTTGATGTCCGGTCGATCTTAAAAGAGATGGAAAATATCTTTTCTCAAAAGGTGGATGAAAATAACGTAAACTTCATCATAGACATCGATTCGGATTTGCCAAAGGCTTTATTGCTGGATGAAACAAGACTTAGACAAATCTTCCTGAATATCATAGGCAATGCCGTTAAATTCACTGAATCAGGCTATATAAAGCTCGCAGTCCATACCGTAAACCCTGACGAAAATAAAAGTAAACTGGATCTTAAGTTCTGCATTGAGGATACAGGTATTGGTATTGCTGATGATCAGAAAGAGACAATATTTGAGTCTTTCCGGCAGCATGAAAATCAAGATCACAACAAGTATGGCGGTACAGGACTTGGCTTAGCCATTACCAAAAGGCTTGTTGAGATGATGGACGGTGAGATTGCCTTGGAGAGTAGGCTGAATAAAGGAAGCACATTTTCTGTTATATTACACGATGTAGAGATTCCTTCAGTAGTTATCAAAAAAAAGAAAGACACAAGCTTTGATGGCAATGCTATTCGCTTTGACAAGGCTAAAATCCTTATCGTTGACGACATCATTACTAATCGGATGCTTCTAAAAGGCTATCTAGATCCCTTTGGATTCACTCTTTTGGAGGCTAAAAATGGAAAAGAAGCTGTTGATATGGCTAAACAATTCCTACCTGATCTTATCTTAATGGATCTGAAAATGCCTATCATGGGGGGCTATGAGGCCTCTAAAATCCTGAAATCCCATGCAGAAACTCAGTCCATCCCTATCGTGATTATTACAGCTACTGTCAGAGAGGATATAGAAAAGCTTGTTCCTGATACATGCGATGGGTATTTAAGGAAACCGACAAGTAAAGATCAGATTATTCAAGTCTTAGCGAGGTTCTTGAGCCATTCCATCCAGGAAGAGACCATTGAAACGCCTTCTGAAAGCCAGGTGATCCCAATGACTCCCGAAATAATGGCTAAACTTCCCGAACTCATAACCACTTTGGAAGGGGATATGACAAACCTCTGGGAAAACGTGTCGGACGTTCTCAACATCTCTCTCATCAAAGACTTTGCTAAAAGTATGATAGACCTTGCCGCAAAGTATCACTACCAGCCTGTGGATTTGTGGGGCAAGGAGCTTGAATCTCAGGCTGATGTCTACGATACGGAAGGGATTACAAAAACTTTATCCCGTTTCCCAAGACTGATTGAAACTTTGAAAGCCAGTTTGACTGGTGATCAAGGATAGTAAATGAGTGATAATGACCTGTAGGGGGGTTTGAAGAAACTGTTGAATTAGTCTTTTTCACCCAATTGTGAAAACACTAACTTGCTATTTAGCATCACGTTGTAGGGGCGACCCGGCGGGTCGCCCCTACAACGTGATGCTATACGACAGTTTCACATGTCTACCCCCTAGAGGTAGTGAGTTGAACAGATAAGTGAGGTCATAAATGATGAACAATAATAAAAATAGCAAAATACTTATCGTGGATGACACCCCCAAAAACATCCAAGTTCTTGGTAAAACACTGGAACAGAAGGATTATGAAATTATTGTGGCTCAAGATGGTCTCCAGGCCCTCAAGGTTGTAGAAAAAACCCTCCCGGACCTCATCCTCCTGGATATTATGATGCCCAAAATGGACGGTTTTGAGACCTGCAAACGCCTAAAAGACAATCCGAAAACCAAAGAGATACCCATTATTTTTCTTACGGCTAAAATCGAGATAGACGACCTGGTGAAAGGCTTCGATCTGGGGGCTGTAGACTATATCACCAAGCCCTTTAATTCTAAAGAATTGCTCAGGCGGGTGGAAACCCATTTAGAACTTAAGAGAAAGTCTGAGAGTCTTGAATGGAGCAATCAAAATAACAGAGAGTTGATCCATATATTATGTCATGATCTGACCAATCCCATTGGCTTCATTGAGGGTGTTTTGCAGCTCACTGACCAAGACCCTTTCATCTTTCAGGAGATGAAAAAAAGCCTGTGGACGGCTGTCAAGAATTCCATTAATATCATAGACCAGGTCAGGAAAATGCAGGCTCTGACAGAAGGAAAATATGAATTGGATTTAAATCTCGTCCCCTTGAAACTCTTTATACAGGAATCCATGGAGATATTAAAGCCTAAATTAATAGCCAAAAACCTTGAACTAGTGATAGATATTGACGATCACTTGGAAGTGATGGTAGAAAGAACATCCTTCAGTAATTCTGTTATCAATAATCTTTTAACCAATGCTATCAAATTCTCTTACCCCAACACAAAAATCTATATGTCAGCAATTCATAAGACAGATCAAGTCACTCTTTCGATCAAGGACGAGGGGATGGGAATGCCCAAAGGTTTACTCAAAGACCTGTTCAAGATGAATAAATCAACCACACGTCCTGGAACTATTGGTGAAAAAGGAACAGGCTTTGGCATGCCTCTCGTTTATCGATTCGTAAATGCTTATGGTGGTGGGATTGAAATATTCTCCAAAGAAAAGTCCCATGACTCCAAAGATCACGGGACTCAAGTCTATATTACTTTAAAAGGGGGAGTACAATGAGTTTAAATGATTTTTATGTTCTTGTCGTTGATGATGATCACCGTCATTTAGAGCTCCTGGAAAAGATTTTGGGCCAATTGGAGATCCCAAATGTCCACCTATCCATCCAAAAAGCTGAAAGCTATGATCAATCCGTTGAGTCGATTAAAGTTCACTTTCCAGATCTTGTTCTATTGGATATTATCCTGGAAGGACTCAGCGGACTATATATAGCGGCTTTCATCACGGCTCACGCGATCAATCATGATTTAATCATGCCAAAAATCATCTTCAATTCGGGGGGCTTTGACAATCAGGAAGAAGTGGTTAGAAAAGCCAAGTTGCTAAATGCCACCTTTTTATGGAAACCCCTGGATCTCAATGTTTTAAAAGATGCTGTCACAAAAGCGATTTTGAAAAAGTATCCGGATAAGCCACTGGAAAAGGCGGAAGAGCCTTCAAAAGCAATCAATGGTCTAACAGAAGATCAAATGGGACTGATACGAGATTTAGAACATTATGTAGCTCACTTAATCATGGAACTCCAGTTCTTCAGGACCAGGATGAAAGAGTTGCACTTTGGAGCGGAGGAACATAGTTTTTTGGATGAAATGTTTGAAATAGAGACCAAAACAATGGAGACTTTTGAAAAGCTTAAAAAAGAGTTCTTTTAATCTCTTTTTATGGGCTCATCATTAGTTTAATGAGTATGCCAATGAGAAGGGAGAAGATGGCCGCAAAAAAGCCTAAGGTCAGTCGTGAATTATATTTAATCATATCACGAGTGAGCTTTTGTTCCACTTCAAGGGCTTTGATTTCTCCTCTCATACCCTTGATTTCTCCTCTCAGTTCTTCCACATCGGCTTTATCTGCTTTATGTTCTAAACTAGCCTCGATGGAAGCAAGCCGCTGAGGAATTTGCATAACGGAAAGCTCGTCTCGGACAATCTCTCTAATTCGCGGTTCTGATATTTCTGCCATCACAAAACTCCTGTCTCAAATATCATCAATCAGGATGAGAATGTCAACTATTTACTCAGGGCTATTTCATTCTATGAATAATTTAACGTCAGTTCGAAATGATTATTTCTTTTGCCACAGAGTTTTTTGGATGAAATGTTTGAGATAGAGACCAAAACGATGGAGACTTTTAAAAGCTTAAAAAAGAGTTCT
>CAJXGR010000253.1 GCA_913053665.1 uncultured Spirochaetia bacterium | reverse complement strand
GAAGATTTATTTATTGGAATAGGAGGTATAACTTTCTGAATCACCGGGATAATCAGCCTTCCGTACATCCATAGAGTAATCCTGGACAGCTTGACTTATGGTATCATGGAGCTCAGCGTACTTTCTGAGGTATTTGGGATTAAAATCTTTGTCCATTCCCAATAGATCATAACAAACCAGGATTTGTCCGTCGCAGTGGGGACCTGCTCCAATGCCTATAGTGGGGATATTGATAGAGTCAGTGATTTCTTTAGCCAGTTTTGTTGGAATCAGCTCCAGAAGGAGGGCAAAGGCACCGGCCTCCTCAAGGATTTTGGCTTCTTCTTTTAGGCGTTTGGCTTCTTTCTCATCTTTTCCCTGAACAAGTCGTCCACCCAGCTGATGTTGGGCTTGGGGAGTCAATCCGATATGAGCCATCACGGGTATCCCGATGTGAGCCAAGCGATAGATAGTATCCGCCATGATCTCGCCCCCCTCCAGCTTCACTCCTTCCACTTCAGCCTCTTTCATGAGCCTTCCTGCACTGAGAACAGCCTGTTCAACACTGGCCTGATAGGATAAAAAGGGTAGATCAGCCAATAGTAAAGCCCGTTGAACCCCTCGCCTTACAGATCGGGAGTGATAAATCATTTCATCCAATGTGATGGGTAAAGTCGTTTGATAACCGGCACAGACGTTTGAGGCTGAATCGCCCACCAATATCATGTCTACATCACCCTGATCCAGGATTCTGGCAAATGTATAGTCATAAGCCGTGATGGAGACAATCTTCTCACGTCTTTGCTTTTTATCAGCGAGGGTTTTTATGGTGATCTTTTTCATAAGAATCCAACTATCTCATTAACTTAAGTAGCTTTACAAATAGTCTTTTAAAAGTAAAACTTTTATTTCATTGACTTGTTTTAACTTTTTATCATTGCTTAGAAAAGCATCAACCTCTAAACTTATTGCACTGGCCAATTGGATAGCGTCCAAGGCTTTTAAATTGAGATACTTTCCTCTCAAGCGACCAGCCTTTTCAGCTATATTTTCAGATATTTCTATAAGATTAAAGTTTTTTCCTTTTCTGAGAAACTCAGAAAACTTTACAGCTAATCCATCCTGATTCTTTTGTATGGGTTTTGGCAAAACCTCAGTAAGAGTGATGACTGAAGAATAGGCAATGAAAGCATCCGATTGGAAATCATTAACTATTTGTGTCATAAGTGGAGCAAAATCCTGATGGTCTTCAATGTAATAAATAATAGGAGTGGTATCAATGAAAATTGTGTTTATATTGTGAAGCTCGTCAGATAAAGTCATGCCCTATCTTCTCTTAATCGATTGACATAGTCCTGGGCGTCGTCTCCTTCCCATAAACCTCTTCCAAGACCACACAAGTCAATCCAATCAACACACCTCTCCTGGATACTATCCTTTCTCCTTAATGTATGAATCAGCTTTTCAACTAATTCCAACTGTTCCTCAGGGGGCAGGTTATTAGCAGCTTTCCAGATATCTTCCAAGGAATTGTGATTTCTACTTTTAGGAATCTGACTCAATTTTGTCTCCACTTCATTAACTCTGATTTTTCTTATAATTGGCTTGAATATAGCGTCTGATCGGTCTTGCTCCAATTAACTGCCCTAAAACGGCACTGGTAATGGAGAAAAGGATAACATATACAAAAAACAAGTTAATATCCAAGCCCACTCTTAGTAAGACGATTACAGGGATCGAAGAATGGAGGACTAAAAGCCATTGCCAAGACATTCGTTTATAGTTTTCCCTGTAGTAACCGAGTGGAATGTTGACTAAAAAGGCTGTAGCGATCAATATAGTTATTTTTATACTATCTGGCATATATACCTCTAGGATTGAGATCCATTAAATACAATGTCTCAATCAGCGATTTCGTTATTTAATAGGCACCGTGATTGTGTCAATCATATCTCTAAATCTTCAATGAACTGATAGGAATTCCTGACACAATCATTTATGCCGACACCATTAATATAATTTCCCAAAAGAGAAACGTGTGGATTTTTTTTAACTATTTCCATAATTCTATTGATACGATCAAAATGGCCAATGTTATATTGGGGGATGCCCTTGTCGTAAAAGAAAGTTTTAACAATATCAGGAGGATCACTAATACCCATAGTGGTTTCAAGGTCTTCAAGGGTTTGGGATATAAGCTGATCCTCCGTCCAACCCTTCATTTCCGGATGACAGGCCCCACCATACATAGCTGTAAGGTTTACTGATCCTGACGGAGCAAAGGGTGGAAAGATCATTTCATTCCATATGCATCCCAGTATATTAAGTTTTTCCTTGCGTGGACTTAAGAAGCCAAAACCCCTATAACCATGAACCTTTTTATGGTAGGCCAAACAAGCTACGTGAATATGGGCATACTCAATGCCATTCAGTAACTCTGATAGTTCAGAGGATAAGCTTTTAAGCCAGTTGGACGTGACATAGGCCGGAGTGGTGAAAATAATATGATCTGCTTCTATTGTTTTGACTGACCCATCATATTCATAACTAATGGAGGCTCTATTATTGTCTTGAAAACGGATGCTTTGGACTTCAGCATTACATTCCATGAATGAGTGACAATCGTTATAGAGGGCATCCACTAAAACTCCCATCCCCCCTTTGAAAGATACTAATTTTCTTTTGTTAATAGCCATCACTTCAGGGTCAAAGGATTCTGTGGACTTTTGCTTTTTGGATTTCAGGAACCCCTTGATAATTGACCCGTATTGATCTTCTAAGTCTCTAAGCTTTGGGAAAATAGACCTTACGCTTAAGCGTTTTGGGTCACCAGCATAGATCCCCGTAATCAGTAGTTCAACAATATTGTCTAAAATGTCTTTGGAAAAGCGTCTTGTGATAAAGTCAGCGACAGACTCATCCTCCGAGGAGGCATTATTTCGTCTAAAGTACTCACCCAACAGGGTTTTGATCTCTCGCCAGCTGATTACTTTGGATGTAAACAGGTCTAATGGCCCTTTGGGTAAGGGATGAAGCCGACCTTCCTTCCAGATGTAGCGTATTCTGGAGGCATCACTACTCACCTCAAGCTGATCCCATATCCCAAGGTCTTTACAGAGTTGAAGAGTTCTCCTGCCACCTGCTAAAAAACCTCTTGGCCCACCATCGAATATAAATCCTTTTTCACTAATAGAATGGACACTTCCACCCACGCGAGATGCTTCTTCTAACAGTAAGATATGATCTTGTCGTCCTTCGCTTTCTATCTTTTTCTTTAAATAGTATGCGGCTGACAATCCTGAGATGCCCCCTCCAAGGATTACAAACTGCTTATCCCTCAAGATGGTCTCCTCCGATATGCTGTAAAACAAGATTGGCTAAAGCTTTAATAAAAAGAGGGTGGGTATTTAAGGAATCTGTCCTCTTGAAGTGACGTATATTCAAGTCTTTAGCTTGTCCTGCATAAAGAATATCGATCTCATAATCGGTTTCAAAGTGGTCGGATACAAAGCTTATTGGAATCATCAGGATATCCTGGTTCGTCTCATTGGCGATTTCTTTAATAGTATTTTCTGTAGAAGGATCCAGCCATTTAATAGGCCCAACCTTGCTCTGGTAACAGATGTGATAAGGATTAGGGATAGAAAGTTCTTTAAGAATACTATCTACACTGATATTGATTTGATCTGCATAGGGGTCTCCCTTTTCAATAAGGCTCATTGGAAGACCATGGGCTGAAAAAACCAGGTGAACCTTATCTTTGTCGGGATAGGTATCCAGCTTTTCCTGGATCAAAAGGGACAGGGTTTTTATATAATCCGAAAAGTCATACCAATCCTTGATTTCAATTACAGATAGACTTGATTTTACTTTATCCAACACTTTTCGCAACATCATAAAGCTGGAAAGTGTGGTGGCTGTTGAGTATTGAGGATAAAGAGGTAAAGCTATGAGTTGTTTTGGAGAATAACTGTGTATCTCTTTGAGAGCTAAAGAAATACTGGGTTGAGTATATCGCATACCAAGGAAGACACGGCAATGAATAGATCTACGAAGCTCTTTCTCAAGGGCCCTGGCCTGTTTCGCTGTGATTTCAAGCAATGGTGAGCCGCCGCCAATCTGTTCATAGAGTTTTGCTACTTTGGGAGAACGAAGTCGGCTCATTATCAGTGCAAAAAGGGGTTGTAGAAAGGGAACAGGGAACTTCATAATATATTTATCCGCAAATAGACGATAGAGAAATGGGCGGATGTCAGAAATTGACTCTGGGCCTCCTAAATTTAATAATAATACAACGTAATCAGGTTTTGCGTTCATAGGTTAAATCGTTTGTGAAAAGCGGCGTTCTTTAAGCTTATTCTTTAAATACTTATCAAATAGCATCGCAATGTTACGAATGAACAAAGTCCCCTTCTCTTTGACACTGATTTGATCCTTGGTGACTCCTATTAAATCATCTTCTACAAAAGGATAAAGCTCATTCATTTCTTCTGAGAAGTAATCAGTAAAGGATATTTGAAAACAATCCTCAAACTTTTGGTAATCCACTTCAAAGTGACACATGAGGGAATAAATCACCCATTGGCGGATTAAATCATCTTCATTTAAGGAGATACCTCGATCCACCGGAAGCTCATCATTGTCCAGCGCCTGATAATAGTCTTTCAGGGTTTTGACATTCTGTATAAAGGATTGCTGGACGTAACCTATTGAACTGACGCCAAATCCAATATAATGGTTTGTGGATTGGACGGTGTAGCCCATGAAGTTGCGGTGGAGGGATTTATTATTGAGGGCCACAGTGATTTCATCCTGATTTTTAGCGAAATGATCCATCCCAATGGCAGTATAGCCTCCTTCTTCTGTTAGAAGCTTTCTGGCACTGAGAAAAATAGCAAACTTTTCATCTACATCGGGTATGTCTTCTTCCTTCATCCTCTTCTGATGGGGTTTGAGCCAGGGGACTTTCGCGTAACTAAAGAGTGCCACACGGTCTGGACTAAGCTCGATG
>CAJXGR010000252.1 GCA_913053665.1 uncultured Spirochaetia bacterium | reverse complement strand
CTAAGAGTTTTTGCACTACCCATTAATTTATTGAGAACTATCTTATCGACGGGTCATCCAGAAATCACCACATCAAATCGTTTTAAGTACTTTCTGAGGCGATCCGTATCGTTTTGGTTTTTCTTTCTAACCCTGGATTCAGAAAAGAGTATTTTCCCTGCCTCCGCAAGACTTTTGGCTTTTTGACACACTTTAACCACTTCCCTCAACTGGATTTGATCAAACAAATCGATCTCAGAAAGCCTCTCAGAAGAGATCAAACCTTCTAATACATCACTGTGATCATCAGGATCACCATTTGACCAGCTTTTCTTGAGACGTTCGATCTCATCCTGAACAACAGGCAAAGTGATACGCCCATTATGAGCAAATGTTGTCATACGCTTGATAGCCGCGTTTAAATCACGGAAGTTAGCTTTCCAAATGGCATCATGGGATATGGCAAAGGTTAGAAAGCTTTCCAACGCCCTTGAATGGAAGCTAATCTTCCCACCCTGTTGTTCAGCAATTTGCTCCAACTCATAATATATATTAGGCTCTATATCCTCCCGACGGTCCTTCAAGCCTGGAAGTTCAAAGGTCCACAAATCGATACGGGCTAATAAATCCTCTCTAAACTGACCTTTAACCACTTCATCCTGCAAAGAACGGTTGGTTCCAACAATCAGCTGAAAGTTACTCTGTACCTCTTTATCAGCCCCCATTGGGAGAAAAGTCTTCTCTTCCACAGCCCTTAAAAGCATAGCCTGTTCATCTAATCCCAGTTCACCAATTTCATCCAGGAAGAGTAAGCCCCCATCTGCCCTACGAAGTAATCCAGAGCGATTCTGGATAGCCCCTGTGAACGCACCCTTTATGTGACCAAAAAGAGTAGACATAGCGTTATCCCCTTTAAGGGTCGCACAATTGACCTCTACCAACTCTCCTTTCGCCTGCCATTTAGACTTTTTCAGCTGATAGATCCGTCGTGCCAGACGGGATTTACCCGAACCTGTGGGTCCGGTAAGGAGGATTGGCTCATGGGAGTGTAGAGAAACGTGTTCTATCTGATCGATCAGATGGTTGAATCGCAGATTCTTTGTATCGATCCCTGACTTCAGGAAAGAGACACTATCTTTCTGCTCCTGATGGATGCGTTGCATGATGAGATCATATTTCGATAAATCCAGGTCGATGATTCTGTACTGACCCTCCTGATCGGGACGCCTTCTCGAGGGAGGAGATGTTTGGATAAGCCGTGCAGGAATGTAGTGGGTCTCTGTTAGCAGATAGAGACATATTTGCTCCACATGAGTCCCCGTAGTGATGTGAACAAAATAATCTTCTTTCTCTGTATCAAAGGGATACTGGCGAACATAATCGAGAAGTTTTCCATAGACCTCCTCAAAGTCCCAGGGGTCTTGAATCTTAAGAATATGCGTATGGATCTTGGTCTCAGGGGATACACCTATTATATCCTCGCATAAAATGTGGGTGGTCGTAGCGATACGGTTTTCATGGAATAGTTCAAGACGATGGATCAGGAGGTCTTCAAATCGGCATAACGCTAAATTAGGCCGCCATTTATCCCAACGTGAGGACTCCTTGCCCCCATAATCCAGAACGCTACCCAAGAAACCGAGAACAACTGTCGTCTTTTTTGTCACGATAGCCTCATAATATTAGAATACAATCTACTAAAATATAATTATATCTATATATTTGGACTACCAAAATCCAAATCGAGAGGCTCTCTCGTCTAAAGAAAATAAATATTTAGAAGTATATCATTTTATGAAAGGTGTTTATAAGGTCTTGATAAATAATTAGTAAAATGAATAACTATTGGCACGTACTTTGTATTATAGTCTATTACATGGCTCTGTAGCTTAAAAGGAAGAGCGCCGCCAGGCAGAACAAGCGGTATCTCTGGTAAGACCAGAGTTTGCGTCACCTGCTACCCTATCGGAGGATCCTGTCCCGTGGGGATGTCTCTTGAGAGCAGGCAGATAGGGGTGTGGGGAGATACGCTAATTTTACTCCACCCGGATGGACAGAGTTCAAAAGGGCGATGGAGGGCCTCAGCGTCGTCCTGGATGCAAAGTGCGGGTTCGAGTCCCGTCAGAGCTAATTCTACTTGCCTTTGAGTTAGGCGATAGTTAAAATGACCTATTGGACAAATTGATAGGGAATGATAAGAGGGATTTAACATGAATGAAGGACAATATGAAGTTATTAATGTGGAAAACGCCAGGCCCATCAAGGCGTGGACGAAAGGAGTTCCCTTTGACGACAACTCTAAACAACAGGTGATGAATACGGCCCAATTACCCTTTATCTACAAATGGATTGCCGTCATGCCGGATGTTCATTACGGGATTGGAGCGACCATCGGGTCGGTGATTCCCACGGAGAACGCTATTATACCAGCTGCTGTTGGGGTGGATATAGGCTGCGGGATGATGGCCACCAAAACGTCCTTGTCAGCCAATGATCTGCCGGAAAATCTTTACGGAATACGGACGGCTATCGAAAAGGCCGTACCCCATGGTATGTCTCCAAGAAGGCGTCGAGATCAAGGTTCCTGGCATGATGCACCTAAACGGTCGGAGAATATCTGGCAAAACCTGGAGCCCATCTTTAAGGAAATTACCGAGAAGCATCCTGTTATTGCGAAGTCCAACAATCTTAAGCATTTAGGGACCCTCGGTACAGGGAACCACTTCATTGAGATGTGTCTGGATGAAGAAGACAAGGTTTGGTTCATGCTTCACAGTGGGTCACGGGGTGTGGGTAATCGCATTGGCACTTACTTCATTGATTTAGCCAAAAAGGACATGGCCAGGTTTTATATCAATCTTCCTGATAAGAACCTGGCTTATTTCCCAGAGGATACGGAACATTTTGATGACTATGTTCAGGCCGTCCACTGGGCCCAGGATTTTGCTACATACAACCGTCACATCATGATGGCCAATATCATTGACGCGGTTTCTATTTGTGACGGGATTCCACCTTTCACAGCAGATTCAGAGATTGTGAACTGCCATCATAATTATGTAGCGAAAGAGCATCATTACGGAAAGAACGTCTTGATCACTCGAAAGGGAGCCGTTAGGGCCAGATTAGGCGATCTGGGTATCATTCCGGGAAGTATGGGGGCTAAATCCTTTATTGTAAAAGGTAAAGGGAATGAAGAGAGCTTCCATAGCTGTAGTCACGGGGCAGGACGGGTGATGTCCAGGACAGAAGCCAAGCGTCGATTCAGTGTCAAAGATCAAATTGAGGCTACTGAAGGAGTAGAATGCCGGAAGGATGCCCATGTGATCGATGAAATACCCATGTCCTACAAGTCTATTGATGCTGTGATGGCGGCTCAAAAGGATTTGGTGGATATCGTTCACACCTTGAAGCAAATTGTCTGTGTGAAAGGCTAAAGGAGTTCATCATGATCACAATTGACGGTTCTTACGGTGAAGGGGGAGGTCAAATCCTGCGTACCTCTCTAGCTCTTTCACTCATCACAAGAGAGCCCTTTAATATCACCCATATTCGAGCCAAACGTAGAAAGCCAGGGTTGATGAGACAGCATCTGACAGCAGTACAGGCCGCATCAGCCATAGGTAAAGCAAGAGTTGAAGGCCTGGAACTTGGCTCAACAAACCTTACTTTTGTTCCTGAACAGTTAAAGGGAGGAAAGTATCGTTTTAGTATCGGGACTGCTGGCAGTACAACTCTAATATTACAAACAGTGCTTCCAGCCCTGCTTTTGGCGGATCAACCTTCTCAATTGACTCTGGAAGGGGGTACTCATAATCCATTAGCCCCCCCGTATCACTTCATTGAGAAGGCTTTTCTCCCGTTGATGCGTCGGATGGGGGCTGAGATCACTATGGAGCTTGAAAGACCCGGGTTTTACCCGGCGGGAGGCGGAGTGTTTCATGTAACTATTCAGCCCTGTAAAGACCTGAAGGGATTAGAACTCATGGAAAGGGGCGAGGTGAAGCAGAGATCAGTTCTTGGCCTTTTATCCCAACTGCCCTTCCACATTATTGAGAGAGAGTTTCAGGAGTTAAAACGACGTTTGAACTGGGAAAAGGACTGCTTTAAGCCATTGATGTGTGAAAGCAAGGGGCCTGGAAACGTACTGATCGCTGAACTGGTCTGTGAGAATGTAACAGAGGTGTTTACCACTTTTGGAGAGAAGAATAAACGGGCGGAGACTGTTGCATCCAGTCTGGTGAAGATGATACGCCGATATCTGTCATCAGAAGCGGCTCTTGGCGAGTATTTAGCAGACCAGATCCTGTTGCCAATGGTTCTGGCAGGGAAAGGGGCATTTACTACCTTAAAACCCTCTGGTCATACTCTCACTAACATTCATGTCATTCGGAAGTTTCTCTCAGTCTCTATTGACTTGACAGAGATCGATGAGGACAGGACGATCATTCGGATTCAAGACTAATCTGACGAGGGGAACAGCTTCTGCGAGTGTGATGGATTTCAGAAAACCCTGAGTCCCATTGATTTGTCTCGTTTTGATTTAGATTATCACAACGATGAGACGGGGGCTTCAGCCTATTCTCCCATAACGAATAATAACGAAAAAGCTTGGCGATTACAGGGTTTTTTAATATGTTTTTCATGATTTACGACTCCTTTTAAGGGAATCGAAATAAATAGAATCACTACAAATTATTCAGTCTATAAGCTGTCAGGATTCAAATATTGGATCCCAAGCAAGACTTTCTGAACGCTGGGAGATAGAATAATGAAAATAGAAGTCATCAAAGGGCCTTTGGAAGACCATAGTACCCCCCTATTGATCATCAATTACTTTAAGGAAGATGTAGAAAAACAAAGAATAAAAGATGAACTACTGCTTCAACTAGATCAGAACTATGATGGGCTAATCCAACAGAGTGTCGATAGGATGGAACTGAAGGGTGAATCAGGAAGTTCTGTGTTTATTCCTGGGAAAAAACGTTCACTCCTTCTTTCAGGCTGTGGATCAATAA
>CAJXGR010000251.1 GCA_913053665.1 uncultured Spirochaetia bacterium | reverse complement strand
AAACAAGCCGTTGAACTGATGTTGGAGAAATTAGAAGTTGTTTCTCAAATGTTCAACGGTTTCGCTTATGAAGAATATTTTGAAGCAGAAACATCAATGAAACTTACAATGATTCTTTCAGCTGAAGAGCATATACTAGGTTTAGAAGATGGAAAGAAAAGATATATAAATGAAGTAACAGCACTTTCAAAATCTTTTGCGATTGCCATTCCGCACGAGCAGGCAATGGATGTAAAAGATGAAGTTGCATTTTTTCAAGCAGTAAAAGCACGATTGGCAAAAGAGATTATCCCATTCGTGTGATGGCAAAGTTTGAGGATGCCAGGGATGTGGAAAAGACCATATTCGCATACCGTGATGGGAAGCCTATTTTCTTGAGAGACCTGGGCAGGATCGACAATGGAAAGGCAGAAGTCACCAGCTATGCACGCTATAACGGCGAACGAGCCATCTCCATTGCAATATATAAAGAGAGTAAAACCAATCTACTCAAGCTTTCTGACGGGGTCCGCAGGACTATTCAAAAGATTCAGGCATCAGGACAACTTCCCAAGGGCCTAAAGTTTAAGGTGATAGGAGATCAGGCTGATGAGGTGAGGATTCGAGTCAATGAGCTCACCAGTAATACTATTCAGGGGATCATTGCAGTATTCTTTGTCTTGTATCTTAGTCTGGGAGCAAGAAACTCATTTATTGTCGCTTCAGCTATTCCCTTTTGCATGATCTTCACCATGATCGGACTTCTGGTATTCGATGATTCCATCAATAATGTGATGCAGTTTGGACTCATTCTGGTGGTGGGAATCGTGGTAGACGGGGCTATCGTAATCCTTGAGAATGTCTATCGCCACAGGGAAGAGGGTAAAGACAAGGTTACAGCATCAAAAGAAGGGACAGAAGAAGTGGGAACGGCTGTCATATCGTCTGTTCTTACTACTATGGCGGCATTCGCTCCCATGCTGTTCATGACTGGTATTGTGGGACAGTTTATGGCTGTCATTCCCAAGACCGTTTTACTGGCTCTCACAGGATCTATCATCTATGACCACGTGGTAATCCCTGTTTTATGCAGTAAGTTCCTTCAAATTAAAAAGACGAATCAGGATTCTTTTACGGCCAGACTAAGAAAAAAGCTGATGGAACGCATAGGCTTATTGGATTTTCATCCCTTTGAGTCGTTGTTCAGAAATTATCAAAAGCTCATTCGTTGGTCTTTAAACCATCGTAAGTCCGTTGTTCTCATTGCTTTTGTCATCTTTCTCTTTGGCTTGGGACTTTTAAGGAGTCTGGACAAGGAATTCTTTCCTGAAGTGGATGTTGGCAAGTTGTGGGTCAATATAGAGCTTCCAAAGGGCTCTTCCGTTCAAGCTACTAATGAAATCTCTTTTCAGGTAGAGAAAATCCTGAAACCCTATCTCATTAAGGGTGATCAATCCGACACAGCACTGGATGGAAAGAAAAGGATTCTTAAGTCTTACTCTACTACAGTGGGTACCAGCGGTGTCTCAACTCGAAGGGCCTCTGCAGGAGGTGGACAGGCTACCAACACTGCTCGTATCAGCGTTGACATGGTGGACCTGAAGGACAGGGATATTGGAGTCGATGATTTCTCCGCCATCTTGAGGAATAAAATCAGTGATAAGTGTGCAGGAGCCAAGTTCAAGGTCACTAAGCCGAAAGGCGGCCCTCCCACAGGAGAACCCATCAATGTGGTGTTTTACGGCAAGCACATCCGAGACCTTAAAGACCTGGCCAGAAAAGCGACGGCGTTAATTAAAGAAATCCCGGGGGCGATCAACGTGGAGGATAATTACGGGATTGGCCGCCCTGAAATACAAATCCCCATCAATCGATTGAAAGCGGAGCGATACGGGGTTACAGTCCAGGATATACAGAGCATGATCTTTGTTTTAAACAATGGCTTCAAGGTCTCCGACTACCAGTTGGGTCAAAAAACCTATGAGATAAGGATTAAGCTGGATGAGGCCTATAAAACCAGTATTAAGGACTTGAAGAAGCTGACTATATACAGTTCCCGGCTCCAAAGGCCTATTCCCCTGACAGAAGTGGCAGATATACGTCTTAAAAGCGGTTTATCCTTCATCCAGCACCTGGACTATGAACGAAGCATCACTGTGAGGGGAGAAGTGGATGTAAGCCGTCGCACAACGGCAGAAGCTTCCAGCGAAGTCGTGAGAATCCTTTCTAATCCAGCAAACCTAACCCTCCCAAAAGGCTATAGAATGGCTTTCAAGGGGGAAAATGAGGATACAAAAGAGTCATTCGATGGCCTGAAGTACTCTTTTCTGGTGGGCCTCATGATGATTTACTTTATCATAGTGATTCAGTTAAAGTCCTTTATACAGCCCATATCGATTATGATCACCGTCTTACTCTCGTTGGTGGGAATATCTTTAGGCTTGTTCTTGAGTGGAAATAACGTGGGGATCATGGCGTTATTTGGAGGGGTTTCTCTTGCAGGGATTGTGGTGAATGATGCCATTGTTTTAGTGTCCTATCTAAATACCTTGAGGGAGAAGGGATTATCCATGAGGGAGGCTGTGCTTGAAGCGGGTGAGACACGTCTTCGGCCTATATTGCTGACCACTTTTACGACAGCCGCGGGCATACTCCCCCTAGCCTTGGCATTGGGTGGAGCAAGGTCTTTTTGGACACCCATGGGCTGGACAATCATTGGAGGCCTTCTGGTCGCCACTTTCCAGACCCTCATTGCTGTACCCATCGCCTACTCTATTTTGGAGGATCTAAAGGTTAAATGGGCTCTTTGCATAGAGCGTCGTTTTAAGAGGCCTAAATCTTAGATAATAATAAAACTCTTGGCTCTTTATGTTTCAGGTTGTTGGACGAGTAGAACAGTGTCTGTCTGTTCAGAGGTTCGCTTCAGCCTGAATTAAGATCATCAACCTGGATTCCATATTGAGCCAATGCCATGGAAACACCAAGTCACAGAGAGTTAGGGGAAAGATTATCATTTTTCCTGATTCTTCTCTTCCCCTCTCTGAGTCCCCTGTGGCCATTTTTTTCTTCATCATCACCATAAATATACAAGATAATTGGGTTTGTGACAAGGAAAAGTCGATTCTTCTTGACTTTCACATAAATATATAATAATATTAGCATATGTTTATCAAGCAAAAGAGGAACGTCAAAATGAACTCTGTCACAAAGCGAATAGAACTGTTGAAAGTCATCTCCCATCCCGTCAGGATCAGTATACTCGAAGAGCTTTTAGGAGGCGTCAAGTGTGTCAGTGACTTTGAGGACTTCCTGGAAATCAGCCAGCCCAATGTGTCACAGCATCTCACACTACTCAGAAACCACCAGGTCATTGACTACTACATGGATGGAAGACTCCGATGCTACTATCTGGTCGATCCCATCATCCCTGACATCCTCAAACTCATAAAACGGGAATATTCTGAGGATCTCCCAACCCCCAGTTGTTGTCCTGCAACCAAAAAGGGCAAGTATCCAGGGAATAGACCAGTAAGGGTGAGTCGATGACTTGCCAATCTAACTATAAATAGGAGTTAAACAATGATCACAGTGATTATCAACGAAGCACCCTATTCTACGACTGACAAGGCCTGGAATGGCCTCCGATTAGCTAAAACCATTTTGGAGTCGGGAAAAGATGTTAACATCTTTCTCATCGACAAGGCCATTGATATTGGCAAGCAGAATCACACTGTCCCGGAGGGCGAAGTGAATCTTGAGGAACTCACAAAAGAGCTTTTAGGCAAAGGAGCGCGGATTAAAGGATGTGGAACCTGTATCACACGATGTAGCGTTAAGAATGATCCACTCATTGGCGGTGTGGAAAAGGGAAATATGGCAGCCTTAGCGGCCTGGGTCGTTGAAAGCGAGAATGTTGTGTCCTTTTAGCCTAATAAAAATCCAGGGAGCCTATCATGACAACGATTATCATTAACGATCTTCCATATTCAAGCAATGATAAGGCTTGGAATGGACTGAAACTGGGTCTCACCCTTTTAGCCTATGATCAAAAGGTCACCTTATTTCTCATGGATGATGGAATCGATGTTGGGAGACAAAATCACCAGGCCCCAGAGGGCGAAGCAAATCTTGAACAGCTTGTAGAGGATTTCCTAAGAGAGGGAGGCCGTGTAAAAGGTTGTAAGACGTGTATTGAGAATAATGGCGTGAGCAAAGAGCCTCTCATTGAGGGGATTAAAGTGGCCAACATGGGTGATCTCTCAGCTTATGTGGCTAACAGCGACAAAGTCGTTTCTTTTTAAGGGGTAAGTCAATGAAAAAAGTTATTATACTAGGCGGTTCATTTGGCGGCCTGGTCACTGCCTTCGAGCTTGGGAAAAGGTTGGGCAAGAAAGTGGATATAACGATCGTATCAGATCAGAATATGTTTACTTTTATCCCATCACTTCCCTGGGTGATATTAGGATGGAAAGATCCTGAGGATATAGTTATCCCTTTAGAACCACTTCTCAAATCCAAAGGTATTTCCTTTATCCACGGGGAAGCCACTCGTATAGATGGAAAGGGTCAAAAAGTCTTTGTGGGAGAGACTGAATTACCATACGACTACCTGGTGATCGCTACCGGCTCGCGCCTGATGCCGCAAAATATCCCCGGCATGGAAGAAGGGGCGCACTGGTTCTACGACCTAGATGGTGCCCGCAAGATGCGCGATGCGTTGGCCGAATTCGATGGCGGCAAGATCGTCGTTAACGTCAACGCGCCGCATAAATGCCCGGTGGCGCCCCTGGAAATCACCTTTATGCTCTATGATTTCCTGACCGACAAAGGATTGATGGACAAGACCGAAATTACCTACACCTATCCCATCGGTCGCCTGCACGCACTGGAACCGCTCGCCGAATGGGCGAAACCGGCCATGGACGAATTTGGCATCAAATACGAAACGTTCTTCAATACCAAGGAAGTCGATCCCGTTGCCAAGACGATCTCGTCCGAAGAAGGCGAAACCCTGCCCTATGATCTG
>CAJXGR010000250.1 GCA_913053665.1 uncultured Spirochaetia bacterium | reverse complement strand
CGTCTCTACAGGTAGTTGGATAAATCCGTCAGTAACTGGTTTTACTACCTATTAATCTAATGATTCGATTTCTAAGAACCTGAGAGAGACTAAAATGATTGGATTGAATCATAGTAAAGACTTGGGACCTGCTGAGTTTGATAGGTTCAAGAAAATAGAATCCACCTTCCAGTCTACCTTTAAATCCTTTGGCTTTCAGAGAATCTCCCTACCTGCCTTTGAATCCAGTGATCTTTTCTTAAAAAACCTTGGGGATCGCATGAAATCCCAGATGTTTATCGCCAGAAATCAAGATGGTAGGGAGATCTGTCTGAGACCGGAAATGACAAGCCCAAGCATCCGCTATTTCCTTTCCCATCAAGATAATGAACCACTCCCCCTTAAACTCTGCTATAGTGAGAAAGTCTTTAGAAATCAGGGTGACCAAAGCTATCAGGAGTTCACCCATATCGGAACGGAGATAATCGGCATTGACAGTATATTCTATGACGCTGAAAACATTGCTTTAGCCAGCAGTTGCCTCGACCAACTGGGTTTAAACGATTATCAGATCACCTTGGGGAATCCCGGCATACTGGTTCACTTGGTCCATCACCTGGATGTGGATGTAGTCTTTAAAAACGCCTTTCTGGAAAACCTGAGGATGAAGCAGTCCTGTGAAGACATGGTTCAGCAAGCGGGAGAAAACTTGTTCCCGTCCATTGACGAGGGAAAGTATAGAGATATCTTTAATATCCTTAAGAAACTCACTTCAGAAGAGGAAAAAACCTTACTCCTCAAGCTATTAAATATGATCCACCCCCATTTCTCGGAAGACCTTAAAGAGGCAGAAGACGTTGTAGACGGCATATTAGATAAAATTAAACGTCAAAACCAGTATGATTCTATCCAAAAGATATTTGATTTCTCTCAGGAACTCCATTGTATATCGGGAAGGCCAAAAGAGGCTATTAAACACTCCAAAAGACTGCTTCAAAAGGCAAACATCGACCTATCCTATGTGGAGGACCTGGAGAAGGTCACCCAATTTCTCTATGACTATGGGATTTCCGAAGATCGAATCACCATTGATTTTGGTTTGGGGAGAAACCTCCAGTACTACACGGGAGTGGTCTTTGAGTTGGACTGTTTATCCGCTTCAGAAAAGAAACTCATATGCGGTGGCGGCCGTTATGATGATCTCATTGAGACTTTAGGCTATCCTAAGCCCTTGTCTGGGTGTGGTTTTGCCTTTCACCTGGAGGAAGTCTATAAAATACTCCTGAAAAAGGAACAAGAAAACATTCCTTTAGAGGACAATCGAATCGACCTGTTTTTCTTGCTCCCCAACGAAAAGGATTACACTAAAATCTTCCCTGTGATCCGCCAACTTCGGGATCATGGTCTAAATATTTATACAGATATTTCCAGCACCAACATTAATGAAAAGCTGGATGATACTAAAAAGTCGGGGATTCCCCTGGCGGCATTGTTTGGCGAAGATCAAGACTCCGTCAAGCTGTTTGATTTTAAGACAGATCATATTGACTTGATTCCCTATAAAGAGCTGGTGGACAGCATCACGTTGTAGGGGCGACCCGCCGGGTTGCCCCTACAGGACTCTTTTCCCATAAGAATATTGAATCGATAAGTTAATGGTACGTTTATTGCATATAATTTAGGAGTGAACATCATGAAGATCAAGTTTTTGACTTTAACAATTGTATTTATTATGAGCCTGGTATTTGGGTTGACTGAAAATATATCGGCTGAAACTCACGGATCAACCCACTGGACCTATGGGGGAGCTACAGGGCCTGCGAAATGGGGAGATTTAAACCGTCTGTTTACCATGTGCAAAAAGGGCAGAAGCCAGTCCCCCATTAACATTACAGCAACAGAAAGGAAAAATGAGGGTCAGATAGACTTTCACTATGGTTCATCCCCCCTTCGCTTGATCAATAACGGTCATACCATCCAGAACAATTCAAACTCTCAAAGTTATATTATAGCAAAGGGTAAGAAGTTCAACTTGTTGCAATTTCACTTTCATAGTCCCAGCGAGCATCGGATCAATGGGAGACGCTACGCGATGGAACTCCACTTTGTCCATAGAAACTCTATTGGTCAATTGGCCGTCCTAGGGGTTTTACTAAAACGTGGGAAGGAAAATCCTTCTCTCAACAAGCTCTGGGATAACATCCCCTATGAGTTGAATGAGGAAAAAGTAGTTGGAATCAATATTGAGGCCGCTGACTTCTTGCCTTATAATGGCTCGTACTACCATTATATGGGTTCACTCACCACACCTCCCTGTTCCGAAGGGGTTCGCTGGTATATATTAAAAAGCCCCATCGAAGTGTCTCAAAATCAGATAAAAAAGTTCACCAATCTGATACGGTTTAACGCAAGACCTGTCCAACCATTGAATGGAAGAGTTGTGCAAGCGGTTAATACAGGTCGAACCAATGTGATCCAACTGACAGCATCCCCTGGTTCTGATGCTTTCAACAAGACATCTGCGAGTAGTTCCCATGAAGATGGACAAACTTATTCGGCAAGCACATCCTATGGGAACGCCAGCGAAAAGACCCATGGCACCATCTTTTCCTCAACCATGTGGATCCTGGTGATTGGAGGAGCCTTTATTCTGGGTATTTTGATTATTTTTATGATAAAAAGTGAGATGACAGCACGAATCCTGGGACGATTCAGACTAAGAAGCCAAATTATTGGTTTAGTCATGATTCTATCCATTTTGATGATTCTGATTGGTGGTATAAGTATCCTGAAGATGTCTGCCATCGGTCAAGAAGTGGAAGGCATTGCTGACAGGGATATTCCCCTGACTAACGTCGTCACTAAAGTTATAGAGCATCAATTACTCCAGACTGTCTGGTTTGAGAGGGCCTTTCGATTTGGGGAAATGATTGCCGCCGGAAAGGATGTGAAAGAAGAGCTGAAAAACGCAAAAGCCAGGTTTCTTGAAATTGAACATAAAACAAACAAACAAATCAGGAAAGGGGAAGGAATAACGCAAAAAGCCATTGAAAAGGCCACTACAGATGTGTCTCGTGATGAGTTTCGGGGAGTATTTACCCATCTCAAGAACATTGAAACCAAACACAAAACCTATAATGAACATATTGGGAAAGCCTTTCGTTTGCTGAACGACAATCAACTCCAGCAAGTGGAAGAGTTAGCCGAAAAGATTGAGCGAGAGGAAAAAGCTCTAAATAATGATTTAGTCAAGTTTCTGGGGAAAATACAAAAGTTTACTACGAAAGCTGCCCAAACGGCTAAAAAAGATGAGTTGGAAGCCAAAAATACTATAATTGTCGTGTCCGGATTCGCTCTGGTTATAGGAGTACTCCTTGGTTTGATCCTGTCCAAAGGGGTTTTGAGTCAATTAGGAGGAGAGCCAGCTGAAATGGCAAGAATAGCTCAGGACATTGCTGAGGGGGACTTGACCCTTGTGCTATCTGACACTGGGAAGGCTGACACTGGGATATACTCCGCTATGAGGCATATGCTCACCAATCTCAAGAGTATTATGACCTCCCTGATGGAATCATCCAGTCAGCTATCCGCCACAAGCGAAGAGATTAATGCCTCTGCCACCAACCTTTCCGAATCGGCTCAAAGTCAAGCCGCCAGTGTGGAAGAAAGCAGTGCCTCCACAGAAGAGTTAGTATCCAATATCGGACAGGTTTCCGACCACACCATCACCATGATGGAAAAAAGTGATCAGTCTCTTGAAGAGGCTCAGGCGTACAAAGAGAATATGAAACAGGTCACCGGAGAGATGGTGAATATCAGTGAGAGTACTGAGAAAATAGGGGATATCGTTAAAGTTATCAATGATATAGCGGATCAAACCAACCTTCTCTCACTCAATGCGGCCATTGAAGCGGCCAGGGCTGGAGAGCATGGAAAAGGGTTTGCCGTGGTAGCTGAAGCTATTTCCACTCTAGCAAATAGAAGCGCAGAATCCACAAAAGAGATCGAAGCCCTCATCAAAGATAACATCGCTCGTATCAGCCAGGGGGTTGACTCAGTAAAGAAATCCAGTGAATCCTTTGACGCTATCATTAAAACCATTGAAGTGAACAATAAGTTAGTCAATGAGATCACTGTCTCTATGGAAGAGCAGAAGGCCGGTAGCGAACAGATACAAAAGGCGACTGAAACTATAAATAACTCCACGCAAACGTCCAGTTCCAGTGCTGAAGAGCTGGCGGCCAGTACCACTGAACTCCATGAACTCGCCGAAAAGCTGAATGGAATTGTGAATACCTTTAAAATTGATGAAAATAACAGTGGAGGAAACCAAAAGCTGACTCAAGGGGTTATGCTGACCCATGAAACCCGTAAATAACCTTGTCACAAAGGAGATCAGAGATGCAAATAACTAACGATCAGCAAAAAGATACTTTGAAACAACTGGTGACCTTCACAATCAGTGAGGAGACCTATGGACTGGAGATTCTAAAGGTTCAGGAAATTGTTAGACTGCCTCAAGTTACAAAGCTTCCTAAAGCCCCGGCTTTTGTGAAAGGTGTGATCGACTTGAGAGGATCTGTTATCCCCATCCTGGACTTGCGTGAGAAGTTTGGTATAGACACCATTGCTTATTCAGAGAAGACCAGAGTGATTATTTTGGAGACCAGTGGGAAAAAGATAGGTATCATAGTCGATACGGTCTCCAAGGTGATCCAGGTGGAGGAAAAGGATATTGCTCCTCCTCCCAATGCGATCACAGGGGATGATAATCAGTTTATAAGTGGTGTCATCAGACTGGAAGACAAACTCATCATTTTATTGGACATTGGGAATATGTTCTCTGAAGAAACCATCAGTCAATTGCATGAGATAGATGCTGAATTAGCTGGTGTTTAGCCTTAGATCTTCTCAAGGTAAATCTGTGTGTTTGTCCTAGAGGAGGATAGACACATAGGTCTATCCCTACATCCATTAAAGTTATAGGGTTAGCTTGACTTCAGCCTATTTTTACAGATCTAATAGGGC
>CAJXGR010000249.1 GCA_913053665.1 uncultured Spirochaetia bacterium | reverse complement strand
AAGGAAGCGGGATGTTCATCGGTGTGCATGAGCATAGAAACAGCGAATTCTGATATTCGGACCACCATCTTGAAAAGGAAAATCCAAACCAATGAGGAAATCATAAAAGCTTTCGACCGATTTAATCGCTATGGTATAAATGTTTATACCAATAGTATTTTGGGATTGCCTACTGCCACAATAGAAGACGAATTGGATACATTGGATTTGTATGTACGAAGTAAACCAAAATGTGGGTATTTCACCATTTGCGTACCCTATCCCGGTACAGATATGCATAGCTATTGTGTGGAACATGACCTTATTGGAAATGATCCTGATATGATCAGCCGATCATCTGGTGATTATTCATTGCTAAACTCCTTTTCTAAAAAAGAAAAGAGAGTACAAAAAAACATTGCTCTTTTGGGACCCGTGATTGTAGCCTTTCCTTTTTTTAAAAAGCTTGCCACAAAATATCTCATTTATATGCCCAATAACATATTTTTCTTTTTGATTCACTATGTTGTAAAGAATTATCTCTTTAAGAAGTATATTGTTCCAACAAAGTTTCGCTTAGTGGATTATTTCCATATTGGCTTAGCCGCCTTGAAAAGTGATGTGATCATGTACATGAAAAAAAGAAAGGTGAAAAGCCCATCCATAAAGGCGAAAAATCCTTCTACAAAAATAGAGAGTCCATCTATCAAGATAGAAAGTCTGTCTACAAAGGAAAACTTTGAAGATCTTGCTCACAAAGAACATAAGGATTTTATTTTAAAATAAGTGTTCATTAAGGGGGCGTTAAAAAATAGATTCCCGTTTTTAAGATTCCCAGGATATAATTGACAGGATAATCCACTTCTCATTTCATTGAATCTTGCACATTCTGTCAAAAAAGAAAATAAATATGGATAGTGCTCAATCAATAACTGATAGATTCCTATAACCCTCTCCCAGAGAGAGGGAACAAGAACAGTTGCCCCTCGATGACCCGTTTCTGTTCAAGAGATTCTTCGGGGATGCTTCAGGGTTTCTTCAGGCGGAAGAGGATTTTGGGGTGCCTATACTTATACCTATCTAAAACTAGACCCAATAACAGATACATTCTTTTTTTTGTCATTTTAATCCTTACTTTATGGTGTTCATAATTTCTAAATCCCGGTGGATACAATATAATATCTTAATGCTTGGTTATCAAGAAATTACTGAACGTCTACTCAAAAAATAGTATCACACGATCTATTTTTTAGTATCTTTATTTACTCATTTTACAGGGAAGATGAATGCAGGAATACAATTTTACGCGCATAGAAGCAAAGTGGCAGGACTATTGGGAAACAAATCACTGCTTTAAGGCCGAATACGACCCCAATAAAAAGAAATACTACTGTCTGGAGATGTTCCCCTACCCATCAGGAAAACTCCACATGGGTCACGTGAGAAACTATGCCATAGGGGATGCCATCGCCATCACCAAGCGAATGGAAGGATACAACGTCCTTCACCCCATCGGATGGGATGGTTTTGGCTTGCCAGCAGAGAACGCGGCCATTCAACGTAATATCCACCCCGCCAAGTGGACCTTTCAGAACATTGACTCCATGAAGCAGCAGTTTAAGAAGCTAGGCTTCTCTTTTGATTGGGACAGGGAGTTTGCCACCTGTGAAGAAAATTACTATAAATGGCAACAAGTTATCTTTATCAAGTTATACGAGAAAGGCCTGATCGAGAAGAGAGAGGCTCCTGTCAACTGGTGTCCCCATGACGAAACAGTTTTAGCCAATGAGCAAGTGGAAAACGGTTGCTGCTGGCGATGCGGGAACCCCATTATTATTAAAAACATGTCTCAATGGTTCATCAAGATCACGGATTATGCCGAGGATCTCTTAAAAGACTATGATCAATTGGGTGAGTGGCCCGAACGAGTCATATCCATGCAGAAAAACTGGATTGGCAAGAGTTATGGGCTTCACGTCAACTTTAAGTGGAAGGATAAGGACTTCCCCATCTTCACCACCCGCCCAGACACCATCTATGGGGTAACGTTTATGGCTATTGCCCCAGAACACCCTCTTGTAGGTGAAATCATCGAATCAAATAAGAACAAGGACGAGTTGAAAGCATTTGTAGAGAAAACAATTAAAGAAGACAAGATCACAAGGGGTTCTGAAGAAGGAGAGAAAGAGGGAGTGTTTACAGGAGAGTATGTGGTGAATCCATTTAACGGTGATCAAGTCCCTCTCTATATCGCCAACTTTGTACTAGCGGAATACGGGACGGGTGCGTTAATGGCTGTTCCGGCCCATGACCAGAGAGATTTTCTTTTTGCCAAAAAGTATCATATACCGATTAAAGTGGTTATCCAGCGGCCTGAAAAAGACTTAGACCCCGAGACTATGGATGAAGCCTATGTGGCAGAAGGAAATCTTGTTGACTCAGAGAGTTTTACCGGTCTGAATAACAAAAAAGCCATGAAAAAGATCATTAAACACGCTGAGGCAAAGGGTTTTGGTGAAGGCAAAGTGAACTATCGCCTGAAGGACTGGCTGATCTCCCGTCAGCGATACTGGGGAAACCCGATCCCAATAGTCTATTGCGAAAGTTGTGGGCCGATTCCAGTTGCTGAAAAGGACTTACCGGTTACCCTCCCCCTGGATGTGGAGTTCAAAGGAACAGGCAATCCCTTGGAAACCAGTGACAGCTTTAAACACGTTCCCTGCCCACGCTGTAATAAGCCATCCATCAGGGAAACGGACACAATGGATACCTTTGTCTGCTCCTCATGGTACTTCTTAAGGTTTTGCTCCCCCCATGAAGAGAACCAGCCAATCAATACGGAAGAAGCCAATTACTGGATGAATGTAGATCAATATATTGGAGGAATAGAACACGCCATCCTTCATCTGCTCTACGCCCGCTTTTTCACGAAAGCCTTAAAAGACCTTCAGTACATTAATATAGATGAGCCTTTTAAGAACCTTCTCACACAGGGGATGGTGGTCAGCAACTCTTATTATTCCCAAAAAATAAAAAAGTATTATTCACCCAATGAGCTTTCAGACGATAAAAAGATATGTCCTGAAACGGGAGAAGCTTTAATAGTCAAGCTGGATAAGATGTCCAAGTCCAGGAATAACGGTGTGGACCCGGATATTATGATAGGAAAGTATGGGGCTGATACAGTCCGACTCTTTATGCTCTTTGCGGCCCCACCCGAACGTGATCTGGAGTGGAATGAGCAGGGAATGGAAGGGTGTTATCGCTTCTTGAAAAGGGTTTATAGAATTGCCAGTGACTTCGTATCATCAGGTTACGGAGATCGTTATCAAGGTCTTGGCTTGAATGACATTGGAAGTGAGGAGTCTAATTCTCTGAATAATTCTTCTGCTAACCTTTTAAGGCAGACTCATAAGACGATCAAGAAGGTTACAGAGGACTTCATTCATCGGCTTCACTTCAATACCGGGATAGCAAGTATGATGGAGTTGGTAAACACTCTGAACTCTTTTAAGGCAGAGAGTGACACAGACTATAGGATATTAAAAGTCAGTATAGATATACTCACCAGACTTCTATATCCTGTGGCTCCTCATATAGGAGAGGAAATCAATAGGATGCTTGGGCATAAAACTCCTCTCTATAAGGGTTCTTGGCCAAGTTTCTCAGAAGAATGGACTCAAGATGAAAACGCGACCTACGTGTTTCAGGTGAATGGAAAGGTTCGGGCAAAGGAAGATTTGGCTGTTTCCCTATCTGAAGATGAATTAAAGGATATCGCCTTGGGCCATGAGCGAATCCAACAATGGCTCGATGGCAAGAAGGTCGTTAAAACCATTGTAGTCCCCAAGAAACTTGTGAATATTGTGGTTAAATAACGAATGAGAAGGTGTTTGAATATGAGGTTTTTAGTCCTGTTAATTCTTGTGATGGTTTCCTGTAGCCCTGGAACCCCCTCTAACAAATCTAAAGATGATCCATCAAAAGGAGATAAGGGTTCTCAGACAGCAAATATGAAGGCTCGAAAGTTGTTAGTACGAGCTGAAAAGCCAATCATAAAAGCCCCTAAGGCAACCATAACTACTTTTGAAGAAATGAAAATCGTTTATAACCCTGAAAAGAAATTAAGCCAAAGCGATCTCACCCCTTTTTCACAGATTGAGTTAGACCTATTAAGGGTTCAACTCTATGGTCACAACAAGTATAACTTTGAGGAGAAGTGGAAAAAAGCTTTCTACAAAGAAAAGTACGGTTATATTGTTCGCCCCGTCTATGAGAGCTTGGATATGTCGGCACTCGACAAGCTCAATGACCGGCTCATAGTGGAAGAACTGAAACTTAGAAATAATATGAAAAAGAAACAATATGCTTTACCTGTTCATGCGGGACACATTCGAAGGGAGGTCAACGGGTATCCCAGCCGACAACGATACTATCTAAGCGTTCATGATGCCTTACCCATTCCATTTAAGAAGGATCATGGGATTCCTGTTGGCTTTCTGAGACCTGTTTTAGGACGCAAGTTATCGGCTAAATCCTGGAAGGACCTGATGACCGAACGGAAAACCATTAAAGACCTAAATCTCCCCAAAAATCAAACGAAATTGTATCTTGTTAAGTATCATCCTAACAACTATATAAAATATGTCATCACCTACGAGATTGTTGGAAATAAATTAACCCCTCGAAACGCTACAAACTTTTCCTTATATGACTTGAAAGGTATATTACGACGAAATATTTATATTGTTGGTAATCAAGACATTTATGAGCGTGACTACCTCTACAACAACAATGGAGAAGTGATTAAGATCATTGAAAAAGTTGTCCAAAACAACGCCCTTTTACATGCTCGAGTCTACAAGAGAAGCAGTAACAAGAGTCGTGGGCCTGGTGGAGACATTCTAGAACAGGAAATACTCCCCCCCATTCATAAGAATACCGAGGCTTTTCCAGGAACCAGAAGGCGATCCAGAGATTACGATGACTATGACCCTGTGGAAGGCTACTAATCATCAGTTGATTGCTAGTATAAACGATGGATGAGTCTATTTAGGAGGAGATCATTGAAAAAGCGTTATGTTT
>CAJXGR010000248.1 GCA_913053665.1 uncultured Spirochaetia bacterium | reverse complement strand
ATCTTTTATCACAATGGATGCTGGCCCTTTGGTTTCACCAGAGTGATCTTCAACGAAGTCAATGCCCTCCGGAGTGATACGGAAGTTTCTCATCGTGTTTTCATCTAGCTCACCCTCCGAGATCAGGCTTTTGTCTTTCAGATAAGTCAATGCTCCGTTGATGTCTTTAATAGCATGATCCAGACGCGTCTCCAGGTCAATCATAGGCACTGAGTCATTGGGATCCTCCTCTCGATAGAAGTCATAAAGTACCTTTAGAACATCCTCTGAGATCTTCTTTACGTTCATATGTTTGTCACTCATGATCTTGTCCTTAGTTGAGTAAGTTAGAGATAATAACATGGGAAAATATAACCATCTATCGTCAAAGAATTAAATAAATATTTATAAAAAAACTACTTTCCTTAAGGGCTGAATCTCAATATATTTGATAAATGCTTTGCTTATGAGGGGAGGAGTAAACCAAAATCATTTTGGAGACGCTACCATGAAAAAAACTATCTGGACAATGATGATCATACTTGTCATGTCCATCGATGTAAACTCCCTGGACGTGGCTGAGAGCGAACTTAAATCAGCCAGTAAAGTAGATTTCATTAACTATAAAGGCCCCAAAGGACGGAGCGATACGGTTCAAGCAGTCCGGTCTATTGGCACACGACTAGCCTCAGGCCTTGAAAAAGGCGGCAAGAATCGATTTAAGCTAGGCAATAAGTACTCAATCACCCATGTTGAGTCCGAAGAAGAACCCGATAAGTTTTCAGCCGATATTTTCTCTATAGACCGAAACGCCGGTGTGACCACGATTATATTCGTACGCCACATGATATCTGGCTATCTGCAAGAGAGATACAACTACTCCCGACAAAACGGGGATACTCTCGCTCTTTTTATCACTTACTACAACGCCTTTTACCGTGGTAATGTGGACTATCTGAAATCCAAATACAAAACAGTGGTGATGAACAAGATAAATGCCAGAAATGCGGGGCTGTCCACCAAATACTATGAATGGCCGGGTAGGTCCAAGATACTCATCCCGTTGACTGCAGACGGCAAGGGGAAGGTTGATCCATTCGCCATATCGGATGACGCTGTCGAAAAGGCGATCAGAAAGAATGATAATAACCTGGATAAGCGTAAAGACCTTGTCAAGCTGAAGGAAGATGAACTTAAAAAAGATAAAGACCGATTAGAGAAGCTTAGAAAGGATGTTGATAAGCGAAAAAGAGATCTGAATACAAACAAAGACTCACTCAGCGAACAAGACCGACTGAAAAGGGAAAAGGCCTTAAGGGATGCCGAAAAGGCCAAGCGAGACAGGGAAAAGGCTATTCGGGACAAGAAAAAGGACATCGGTCGCGATAAAGATAATATCCGAAACGATCGATTGGATAAGGATTTCAGGAAGAACCCAAAGAAAACCATTGAAACCCTGAGAAGAAAGGCCAAAGACTTGGACGCGCGTGAAGATCGCCTACGAGACAAGAAAGTCGATAAAAACATCTTTGGAAACACCCTCTATTACCTAAAAGTCAAGAAGTACATTACGGGGGGGCATTACAATAATGAGATGCTCATGATCGATGCCGCCACGGGGAGGGTCACTAAAACATCTCCCTTCAAGAATATATGTGGTCGACGCTTCGATATCTTTTCCGGGGGGATTGTTGTGATCACCCATCGCGGGAATCATAATGCCAGACATAGGCTGAGTCTGTTAGACAGAAAAACCCTTCTGCCCATCAAACATAGTGATGGAACTATCTTTTGGCGAAGTTTTATAGAAGTCCGTGACAAGCATATTTATGCTATCAGCATTGAAGATAATCAGTATTATCTGGCTAAATACGATGAAAACCTGAAGTTAGTGGCTCAATCCAAAACACCTATTGGGGAGAACACGTTCATAAGCTTCTTTCAGGACTTTATTTATGTCAACGGCAAGGGGGATAGCAATATTCTTATCCTGAAAAAAGACACTTTAGAAAAACACGCAGTCATCAACCCATAAGCCTGTTTTTGGGTGATCCTGTAGAGACGCATGGCCATGCGTCTCTACAGACAGATGGCCATCCGTCTCTACAGCGTGGCAACCCTCTATACCTCCGTCCTACATCCTTTCAAACATCCATAAGAAGTATTTATTTTTCCCCAGACGGACACGCATAATAAACTTGTCATGACCTGAAAAGCGTATCTGGCCTACTATTTTTGTAGACTCTATTTCTGATGTAATGGTCAAGAGATTTCTTTTTAGCTTCCATTGCCAGATAGACCTCTCTCGAAAGACTGGATCGAACATGATGAGCTCACCATCATCATGGAAGTGATAAGTGACAGTTTTTTTGGGCTTATAGGTTCGCTTTTTTTGAGGGTCATGGGTCTTTGAGATTTTCCAAACCCCCAAAAGCCTTTCTTTAGCGGATTTGGCAGTCGCTCTATCAAGGGATAAAGTCATTAGAAAAGCGATACAAACAATAAATATCAAGTTCTTCATAAAGTGTCCTTTTAATAAGAGTTCTTTGAAGGGATCGGCAAAAGATTCTATTTTTATAATTTAAACATCTTCTTTTTCTGAGAAAACACCTTCTTGTCCGGCGGATTCGTCTAAATCATGGATGTGAATCATCTTACCTAATACACTATGCCAATCTTTAAACTTTTGCTCATTCTCATCATTTAACAAGTTTTGCTTTTTCAGATATTGAAAGATTTCCTCCACCTGGGTGAGGATGTCAAATATACGTCGTCTCACTGTTTTTGAGAGTTCAGTACGGTGAATCGTGACTTCACGACCGACTACATTGTCGACTAGAGTATTACCATCGCCCATTGTAATAGGCGATCTTCCTGAATCATCCGAACTGATAGGATTTTCATAATGATCGATGCCGTCAGGGGTGATTTGATAGACGACTTTGTCATTCTCAAAGTTGTTTTGGATATAATTACGGTAGCTTAAATACTTCAGAGTGGCCAGAATCTTGGTTGGCAGAGCTTTTGTTTTAGCCTTTTTAAGGATATCCTCTATGGATAGGAATTGATCGGGATCAACATCCATAAAGTGTTGATAGAGAACGTTTAATATTTTAGGGGCCAGATTATGAATGTGAGCCATCATTCACCTCTATAAAAAGCTGAAAGAATTATAAGCAAAACCGATAGAAAAGTCAAGGCTCAATGTGGAATTGATTATTTAACAGGATAATATCCGTATGGGTCTGAAATATTGATCCAGTGGGAGGATTGACTCATCACTTAAAGAAAGTAAAACAGTATCATGAGAAATCGGGTGGATAACTATTGCCTATTTCATAGGCACAGACTCGGTCCAATGACAGACTTCAGGAACATAGGCCGCTTTTTTCTCTAGCTTGTTTGCCTCATCCACCCTCCCCAGGGCCTTTAAGATTTGGACTTTCAGGAATAAGGAGTTGCGGGCACCAGGACTTAGGTCCAGAGCATAATTAACGGCCAGGAGAGCCTGTGTGTTTTGGCCTGTAATGTAATAGGCGATGGCAACATTATGATAGGCTTTCTGATAGGTAGGATCCGCCTCGATAGTGGATAAGAAATGCTCTATCGCTTTTCCATACATCTTTGCCTGATACTCAGGGTCTTTAGACTGATTGGCTTGCCGTGCATAGATTACTCCAAGGTCGTCATGGGCCTCAGCATTCTTGGGGTCGAGGGTGGTGGCTGTGATAAAGTCCTTTTTGGCACTCCTGAAGTCTTCCTTCCACAGATGCCGAACGCCACGCTTTGTATAGGCCAGGGAACTTCTTGGATGACGCTTGATATAAGTGGTAAGATCAGCGATCCCTTCATCGAAATCGGCGTTCCTTCCATAAGCTAAGCCCCTCTTGAAGTAGGCTTCGTCTGTATCATGAAGCTTGATAGCTTTACTATAGTCTTTTACGGCTTTTTCGTACTTTTGTATCTTAAAGTAGGCGTCTCCGCGAGCGATATAAAGGTCGGATCGGTTTGTATTCAAGGCAATCTTGCGGGTGTACTGGCCGATCCGCTTTTCCATGGCCTCATAGGTGACCTTCTCAGTGATCAAGACATGTATTTCTTCTGATGTGACGGCACGATTCTTGGCTGAACTGTTGTTCACGGGTCTTATGGATTGAGAACAGGATAATGCTGTCAAGATAACTATTAGGAATATAAAGTATTTAGCTGGACTTGTGATAAAGGTTTTCATGGGCCTCTCCTAAAACGTGACAATAAATATTGGTAGTGAAAAACAGTTACTGACGGGTTTATCCAACTCCCTGTAGAGACGCGATTAATCGCGTCTCTACAGGGAGTTATCACTAAGAGTTTTTGCACTACCTAAATATTAAGTATAGATGGGTAAAAAGTCAATGACAAGTCATTTAATTCACGGCAATTCCAAGATAATTTCATTGGACACCAGCCGTCCTGTCCAGAGAGTTCTAGTGTTTGAATAACTTTTATCGGGGTATCCCACGCTATAGACTGCATACATTTTGTATGTCCCAGTTTTAAGTTGGTAACCTCCTGACAGTTCACTCATATCCACTATTTTCTTTAAATCCAGTCGGATGCTTTCCGATTCACCTTTCTTAAGGCTAAAACTGCTGTAGGCCTCGTTTCTCCATGATATTTGAGGGATATTATTTGTAACCATCTGTGAAAAAGAATCAAGAATGATGAAATGGACAAATTGATCCGGTAAGTCAGGGCTCATAAAATGTGTTGTTGATTCTCGATGATTGAACAGGGTAAGCCGTACTTTAGCCCCTTGCAAAGGCTCCAACTTTAGTTCAAGTTTCTGACCATTGACTGTAAACCAGTTTGTATGGTAGTCCTCCTCATCGGTCAATTGTTTTTCTTTCGACTTCTCCTTTTCTAAATCTTTAAATAACTGGTCTATATCTAATTCACCATACTTTGAGTTTATTATATTGTTTGGAATGCCAGGATTCGTTGTCAGGACATTCTTCTTGGGGTTTTTCTGTTGAGAACAAGATAAAGTTACTAGCATAACTATTAGGAATATAAAGTATTTAGACAGATTTGAGGCGATGGATCT
>CAJXGR010000247.1 GCA_913053665.1 uncultured Spirochaetia bacterium | reverse complement strand
AATTTCAAGAAACCATAGGCTGATAAAGTATTTGACTTATGATGGATACCAAATGTGTTTATTTTAACCCATGTTCATCAGCTAATTTGAAGGCTGGTTATCATTTCAATAGACCAGATAATTGAGTCTTAATATGTCGTCTGCATCTATTTATGCGAGTATAATACGTAAAAATCCACCCAAAATTATCATTCCATGTGAGAAAAGATTGACAAGCCATTCGTTTTTTACTATTTTACTTAGCAATATCCTAAAAGCCTCCAAAATTCAGGGTGTCATCACGGTTTAAATCGATTCCCACTGATTATGTTAGTACGATGATCTCAACGCATAAAAGTGCTTTAATCCCTAAGAAACCGGACGAATGTATCAGTATCCCTGAAGGAGTTTTAGTTTATTTTATAAAACAGGTTTTTGTATAAGTAATGAGTGAAATATTAGACCGGCTCCAACCCCTGAGAGCCAAAATCGATCATTTAGATAAAGAAATTATTGACCTCCTGAACACCCGAGTCGAAAGTGTTTTAGAAATAGGTAAAATAAAAAGCGAAAAACAATTACCCTATTACCATCCGGAACGCGAAAAAGCCATTCTCAATAAGTTAAAGGAATACAATGGAGGAAAGTTCCCAAATCACGCCATTGATACTATCTTCAGGGAGATTATTTCCGCATCCAGGAGTCTTGAAAAGAACCTTAGGGTGGCTTTTCTTGGCCCCAAGGGATCCTACTCCCATTTAGCCTGCTTAAGGCAGTTTGGATCCTCCGTTGAGGTCGAACCTATGGCGAGTATCTCCGATGTCTTTAAAGAAGTGGAAAATGAGAAGGTCGATTATGGGGTCGTCCCTGTGGAAAACTCATACGGGGGGGTGGTGGCCCACACACTTGACTTGTTTGTCGACTCACCCTTAAAGATCTACTCGGAACGCTTCTTACAGATTTCTCATTGTCTGATGAGTCAATTAGAAAATATTAAAGATATAAAAAAGATATATTCTCATGCCCAATCCTTTGCCCAGTGCCGATTATGGTTAGAAAATCAGCTCCCAAACGTGGAAAAGATTGAAGCGAGTAGTAACTCAAAAGCCGCCAGCCTGGTGGAATGGGACAAATACTCAGCCGCTATCGCCAGTGAGATCGCTGGTGAACTCTATGGGCTGAATATCCTCGTCAAGAACATCCAGGACGCCAGTGAGAACATCACCCGCTTTTTGGTGATCAGTAAGGATACCTGTGAGCCAAGCGGTGAGGACAAAACGTCTCTGATTTGCTCCATCAATGATGAAACGGGGACTTTACTAAAGATATTGGCTCCCTTTCAAAAGAGAGAGATCAATTTAACGAAAATTGAGTCGCGACCCACTCGAAAACGAGCCTGGGACTATCTTTTCTTCATTGACGCGGAGGCTCATATCACGGAGACCCCCTTAAAGGAAGCGATTGAGGAAGTCAAGAAAATCTGTCTGAATGTACAAATCCTTGGATCTTATCCTAAAGGATCTGTTCCAGACTAAACGGAGGAAATCATGATCATTGTATTAAAACCAACAGTATCAAAAGATGAAATCGACCATATCATCCATAAAATAGAAAGCCTGGGCCTTAAAACCACCCTCTCAAACGGCAGCGAACGGTCTATCATTGGCGTCATAGGCGATGAAAGAAAGTTGGCCGGTCAGCCCCTTGAAGCCATTGACGGCGTGGAAAAGGTGATGGCTGTCCTGAAACCTTATAAGATGGCCAGTCGCGAGTTTCACCCCGATAACACTGAGGTTCAAGTTCGGGGTAATGTAATTGGAGGCAAGAAATTAGCTATTATCGCCGGCCCCTGCACCGTTGAGACGGAAGATCAAACGATCAAGACGGCTCGCATTGTAAAAGAAGCCGGCGCCACTATATTACGCGGTGGAGCCTACAAACCCAGAACATCCCCTTATTCTTTTCAGGGTCACGGGGAGGATGGGCTTAAAATACTAGCGGCGGCCAGAGAGGAAACAGGACTCGCCATCTGTACAGAGGTGATGGATACACGTGACGTTGAATTAGTCTATAAATATACGGATATCCTGCAAGTCGGTACAAGAAATATGCAAAACTTCAACTTACTATTAGAAGTGGGGAAAACCGATAAACCCATCCTTCTAAAACGGGGACTGAGTTCCACCATCAAGGAATGGCTCATGAGTGCTGAGTACATCATGTCCCAGGGGAATAAAGATGTGATCCTTTGCGAGAGAGGGATTCGTACTTTCGAGACCAGCACTCGGAACACATTAGACGTGACGGCTGTTCCCGTCATCAAAGAATTGAGTCATCTTCCCATTATTATAGACCCAAGTCATGCTTGCGGAAAGCGTCATTATGTGGGGGCTTTAGCAAAATCAAGTATTGCCGTGGGCTGTGATGGTCTATTGATAGAAGTTCACCATAATCCTGAAGAAGCATTGGTTGATGGAGAGCAAAGTTTGACCCCTGAAGACTTTGAGAAGCTCATGGGAGAATTAAGACAGGTAGCTCAAGCGGTTGGAAGAGAGGTGAATTGATAATCCTGTCTGCTGTAGATCGACTTGGCAGGATCTATCGCATTAACCGATGAGGGGCGTAAAATAACGAATTGTTACGTAAGGGTGAATCCACGTGTTCACTATTCCGCCCCCTATCCGTACGGGTTCAACATGTTGAACCCGTACGGATAGGGGATATTCGCCCTTTTGGTGCCTGTATGGCCTTTAGGGGCAGGCATGTGGGGAATGTCGAATTAACCAGTCGTCGTAGGGGCGCCCCGGCGGGTCGCCCCTACGACCGTGTTTGAACGATAAATGGACTGATTGGAATCCATAAAAAGGTGGATGACTTGGAGGAGGTCAAGAAGGTTGGCATCATAGGAGTGGGACTCTTGGGTGGGTCCATCGGCTTAGCCCTTAAGGCAAGGTCCCGGGATATTCATGTTCTTGGGATGGGCCGGACGAAAGCCAAGCTGGATAAGGCTATCCAATATAAAGCCATTGATTCCTATGACCTGAGTTATAAAAATGGCGTTCAGGACTGTGATCTGGTGATCATTGCCACACCTGTTGCTACGATTGTCCCAATCTTTCAGCAGATCCATCCACATCTCAAGGAAGACGCCGTTGTGACAGACGTGGGGAGTACGAAAGTATCCATTTGTAAGGCCATAGAAGAGGATAGCCAGTTTAGGCACTTCTTTGTCGGGTCTCATCCCATGGCTGGATCAGAGAACACGGGTGTAGAGGCGGCCAGGGCTGACTTATACCTAAACTCAACGGTTGTGATTATAGAAAACTCCTGTCATGGGGATCGGATAAATCGCGTTGAATCGTTCTGGAGATCGTTGGAGGCTAAGACCGTTAAAATGACAGCCGACCAACATGATCGGTTAACGGCCTACACAAGTCATTTGCCCCATATTGTGGCGACTTGTCTTTCGTATACCCTGTCTCAGGCTTTAACGGATGAAGACCTGAAAGCCAAAGTCTTTGGGAATGGCTTAGTCGATACAACCCGAATCGCTGAAGGAGACCCTAAAATCTGGCTGGATATACTGATCACCAATAAAGACCACCTGTTAGCCAGTGTCAAGGACTTTCAGTCGGCTTTATCGAGGCTTGAAGGACTTGTTCAAGATATGGATTCTCATGGGATAACTGAGTATCTAAAGAAAGGGAAGGATTTTAGAGAAGAAATCATGAATGATTGAACACATGATGTCTATTGAATGTACTTTTAAATAAACTATAATAATCCAAGTGAGAGCGTAGACTATGAGTAAAAAAATTGTGATCGTCCAAAAAAAAGAGTCGTCTGAGACGTCCGATGGGGAGGAAATTATGTCTTTTGATCGCGAAGCCATTAGCGATATGGATCAAAGTAATTTTGAAGAAATGTATGAACAATCCTTTACAGAAATGGGTCAAGGAGAGATCATCACGGGTCAGATTGTTGGAGTGCAGGGAGATGGGATTTTTGTAGACGTGGGGTACAAATCAGAAGGGAAAATCAACCCCTCTGAGTTCGATGAGGATGTTCAGATCGGTGATAAGGTCCAGGTGATGGTTGTGAAGATGGAAGACGCAGAGGGGAATCTGGTTCTCAGCAAGAAACAAGCGGATATGAACCTGGGTAAAAAGCTTATCGAAGAAAGTTTTAGTGATGGAAAACCGATTGAAGGTAAGGTCAACCGAGAGATAAAGGGTGGTTATATTGTGAATCTTGGGGGTGTGGATGCCTTTCTCCCTGGCTCACAGGTTGATTTGAGACGGGGCGGATCCCCTAAAGACTATATTGGCAACAAGTATCAATTCAAGATCGCCAAGTATGAACCCTCTAAAGATAATATTGTCCTGTCCCGGAAGGCATTTTTGGAAGAGGAATTAAAAGTAAAAAGAAAAGACTTCTTTGATCGGATCAAGGAAGGAGATGTGGTTCGGGGTAAAGTCAAGAGCGTATTAGACTACGGGGTTTTTGTTGATCTGGAAGGCACTGTGGATGGCTTTGTCCACTTAAAAGATGTGTCCTGGAGCCATATCAAGAACTGTCAAGAACTTGTATCAGAGGGGATGGAAGTGGAGGCTAAGGTCTTAAAAGTTGATATGGAACAGCAGAAGATCAATTTAGGTCTTAAGCATCTTACGGAAGACCCCTGGGACGCGTTCTGTAAGGAACATCATGTTGAGGATGTGATCAACGGGGAAGTGATGCGACTCACCGACTTTGGTGCTTTTGTACGCTTTACCGATGGTGTTGAGGGACTTGTTCATATAAAAGAACTGTCCTGGACAAAGCGAATCAACCATCCCAAGGAAGTGCTCAAGGTGGGGGATCACGTGAGGGCCATGGTTCTTGAAATCGATGAGGACAACAGAAAGCTTTCTTTAAGCATCAAGCAAGTCCTGGACAATCCGTGGGATAATATTGACGAGACGTTACCTGCTGGAAAAAAAGTAGAGGGGAAGGTGAAGAACGTCACGGATTTTGGGGTTTTCATTGAACTGGAGAACGAATTGGTGGGTCTCCTCCATAAAAACGATGTGGATTGGTCAAAAAAAGCGGCTAATCT
>CAJXGR010000246.1 GCA_913053665.1 uncultured Spirochaetia bacterium | reverse complement strand
CCCAATTGCCAGTTTGACAAGGCCAGGGGGGATGAATGTCCTAAATGCGGAAAATGGTTGGAACCTGAAAAGCTTATAGACCCTAGGTGCAAGCTATGCAGCAATCCTCCTGCCATGAGATCTACAAGACACTGGTTCCTCCGATTAGATCTTCTACAAGGGGAAATTGAAACGTGGATTAAAGGAAAGACCAATCTGAAGGAAAATGTAAGGAACTTCGCACTAGGATGGATTAAGGAAGGCCTGAATCAAAGGGGAATCACAAGGGATATATCCTGGGGTGTCCCTGTCCCATTGGATCATGCGAAGGATAAAGTGCTATATGTCTGGTTTGACGCACCTATTGGTTATATTTCATCCACAATGGAGTGGTCTGAAAAGAAGAATGAGCCGGATAAATGGAAGGACTATTGGCTGGACTCAAAGTGTAAGTTAGTCCACTTCATTGGCAAGGACAATGTGGCCTTTCACATCATAGTATGGCCGGCTATTCTTATGGGTTCAGGGAAAAATTATATTCTTCCCTGGAATGTGCCGGCTAATGAGCACCTCACCATTGAAGGGCGTAAACTTTCCACTTCAGAAGGCAATGTTGTCTGGGTGGATGACTTCCTAAAATACTTTCCGGGGGATTATTTAAGGTTCTATTTGTCGTCTATGGCCCCTGAGACAAAGGATTCTGACTTCTCATGGAAGGGTTTTCAGGAAAAGATAAATAATGAATTGAGTAATGTCTTGGGCAATCTAGTCAACCGTACCCTGACCTTTATCGATCGCTATTTTGACGGACTCCTCCCATCCCTTGCTGAGCTAGACCAGGAAGATAAGGATATACTCAGTGAAATCACGACTTATCCAAAGAAAGTCGGTGATCTCTTGTCACAATTCAAAGTACGAGAGGGTATATTTGAAGTTCTCCACTTGGCCCATCTTGGGAACAGGTATTTCGATCAGCAAAAACCCTGGTCATTAATCAAGACAGATAAAGCAAGGTGTGGGACGGTCTTGAATACCTGTGCCCTTATAATTAAATCTATCACTCCTTTACTTTATCCCTTCCTGCCAGCGATTAGTCAGAGTTTATGGTTTATGATGGGCGAAAAAAGTCCTCTCAATGAGATTTCCTGGGATCGTATCAAGGGATTCGAGATAAAAAGTGGACAGAAAATTGGAAAAGTCCATCTTCTCATCAGTAAAATTGACGATAAGAAACTCAATACGGTGATCAATGAATTGGAAAAAACAGGCAAAAACGAAGAACAATCCAGGCAGTCAGGTTCCGAGATCAGTATTGAGGACTTCCATAAGCTGGATTTACGCATTGCTACTGTAGAGGCCTGTGAAAAGGTAGAAAAGTCCAATAAGTTGCTGAAGCTTCAAGTTAAAATGGGCGATGAAACGCGACAGATCATATCGGGAGTGGCTAAAGATTATCAGCCCAATGATTTGATTGGTCAGCAGGTCCTTGTTGTTGCCAACTTAAAAAAAGCAAAGCTGATGGGCCAAGTATCGGAGGGGATGATTCTTTTTGCTGAACATGACGGGAAATTAACCCTCATATCACCTGTAAATCCATTGCCTGAAGGGAGTAAAGTTAGCTAATGAAACAATCTCTTTATATCTTTTTATTATTTGTACTTATTCTAAGTTCTTGCAAAGAAGTTCCAGCCAACAATTCCAGGATAGCTTCTCAAAAGGTTACCTATCAGACTCCAAAAACCAAATTGCTAAAAGAAGCTTATCAACTACTCGAGGGAAAAAAATATAAACAACTGGTGACTCATCTATCCAACATTCCAGAAGGGAAACAAAGTTATGAGACTCATAAGCTTATGGGACAAGGATATTTGAAGCAAAAAAAGTATTCAAAAGCCTTAGCATACTTTAAAAAAAGCCTTAAATTAGCGGAATCTATAGGTGGATTAGACTTTAAAACGAAAGCAACTCTTCATTCTCTCTTGGCATATACCTATGAGAAGTTGGAGAAGCTGGACTTGGCACGGGATGAGTATCTCAAAGCGACAACGTATGTGTCTGACAGCCCAATCGTCTGGACTAATCTGGCAAGAGTTTATCTGATTAAAAAAGATTATCGAGAGGCTGAAAAGGCTTTCTTAAAGGCCTATCAGATAAATCCCAAGTATCGCAATGCATTGGCCGGTTTAGGAAAAGCCTATCTCAATCTTAAACAGTATTCAAAGGCAATATCTTTTTATAAAGAATTACTAAAATGGTTTCCCAGATCATCGTTGGCGTATATTGGTATGGGAAAAGCTTTTCTAAAGGCAAACGAGGAGGCCGATGGTCATGAGATGCTGGCTAAAGGCTATTATTTGTCCAGACAGTATTTTAAAGCGATAGTCCATCTAAAAGAACTCCCAACATTGAGACAAAACAAAGAGTCCATCAAACTACTGATTGCCTGCTATCTTGGAACGAATAGTTATGATGAGGCTAAAGCAGAAATACGTAAAGCCATCATTCAATTTCCAGCGGACGATGAGTTTACCTTTGATCGGGCCCAAATATACTTTTATCGGAAGGACTATAATAAATCTCTTGGCCTGGCATTAAAAGGCCTGAAGAAGTTTCCTGAAAGTCATCTTCTTCATGTTGTTATTGCAAACTCCTACTTCGCTCTAAAACAAATGGATAAAGCCGCCACCTATTATGAAAAAGTCTTGGAGATCAATGAAGATGACGTAATGGCCAGGGAAAAACTTGCTCACATCTACAGAATGGGCAATCAGAAGGATAAAGAATACTACCATCAGGGTATTGTATATTTCAAAACGGGAGAGTTCGATCAGGCGGAACATGTTCTAGGATGGATCAATAAGGATTTTCCCATAAAAAGCAAGTTAAACTACTATAAGGGCATGATTTCATGGGCATTAAAAAAGAAGGATGTTGGGTTAAAGCTCTTCCAACAGTCGATACAGGAAGATCGGGAGTTTTATATGCCTTATATTTCTTTAGCAAAAGCTTTTCAGGAACTGAATCAGCCGAAAAAAGGGCTGGATGTTCTTAAAGGTTATATGGAGAAGTTCCCAAAATCTTCTCATATCATAAAAATAAAACAGGAATATTCTAAAATGCTACGTGATATAAAATCCAGAAAGTAGCCTTTTCTGTCATTGACCAGGAAAGATAATTACATATTATTTATGTATTTGCCGGGGTGGTGAAATTGGTAGACACGCTAGGTTCAGGGTCTAGTGGAGCGATCCATGCGGGTTCGAGTCCCGCCCCCGGCATTGATTCCCCATTGTCGCGTTTTATCAGATAATAATTGAATATTTTTATACTAAAAGGATTTTACATTTTAAAAACCTGTGCTATATTTAATAGTATCTGTTTGATATCAGGAATATTCAATGAAACTAAACATTGCAAAAGATAAACGACTGGCCTACTTTTTTGGTTTTGCCATCATCGCCCACTTAATCGTCTTTTCTCAATTGGATACGCCTAAAAAAAAGTATATTATCTATCCAAAGAATGTCATGATCGTCCCAGCGGAGTATGCCACGCTTAGCGATCAAACCAGAAATCCAAAATCCTTATACACCGCTTCATACGTTGATGATCAAGTATCCAATTCAAATGGCGACTTCAGGATACTAAAAGAAATGCCTTCTTTCACTGATGACATCAACCCAGAGCCACACAGCAAATTGGCTCATCAGGTCTCTTATAAAGATTCAATTGCAATGAACAGAAAGGCCATTGAAGAGTCTGTCCCCAAGGATTTGCAGGAGGATAAAGATACTGAAAACCTGATAGATAAGACGAACAATATTAAAGAGAGTCAGGACACAAGTTCAGATCATGAAACTCAAAAAGATAGTAAAGATCCTAGGGACTCTGAGCAAAATGGAAAACAAAATACTGGTGAGACTGAAAATGCAAATAAGATAAAAGTTAAAGAAGTAAATATTGATAATATGATTGCCTCTGATCTGAAGAAGTCTTTTAAAACGAAAAAGTCTTCCAGAACGTCAAAAAGGGAGAGTCCTGATCATGCAGACATTAAAGCACCTAGAACTAAAAACTCAAATAAGTCGTCAACAGTCCTGGTAAAAAACACTTCTAACAAGGGGCATCGTAAAACCCTCTTAAGCAAAGGATCCAAGGAAGATTTGATCGCGGCTCATAAAAATGACGAACTTGAGATAAATAAATACGACGATAGGGTAGGGGAGACAGACCCTAATGACAGGGAAAAGTCCAATCAGCCTAAAGTAAAACAAAAGCATCAAAAAGGGATGGACAAGAATAACCTCATCGCCAGGTCTCCAAAGAAAAAGAATAGATCCCGAAAACGTAAAAAACGCTATCCTGATGATTATAATCATATAAGAAAGTCAAAATGGCAAAGGCTCCGTGATGCAGGCAAACTCAGTGAGATAAATGATGACATTCGACCGCTGAATATTTATAAGAAAGGCGGCTGGAAAGATTTTACTGTTGATATGTCCATACAAAGAAATAAAGCTCCTGAACTTAATATAAAATCATATGATGAACTAAGACACAAAAACTATATGCGGCACATAGTCAGGAAAGTTGGGTTGAAGTGGTTCTATCGATACGCACCTATAAGGCAGGTTTTGAATGGCTATATGAAACCGGGTCGTCCGATTGTTGTGGGTTTTAGTCTCACTCCAAAAGGACGCATGAGGAACTTCAGGTTTATAACCCGTGGGACAAACAAAGTCCAGCAACAGGCTGTTGAAAGAACTTTCAGAAAGATGAGGTTTGATCCTCCCCCTAAAGGATTTAAATATAGAAATCTGAGAGTTAGATTTGTTATCACCAAACCCAGATACGATAAAAGTCGGAGGGTAAAAATAATCTGGGGGAAAGTCTATCTATCGGGTCAGGTCAAAAATCTCTATGATCAATAGATTTATTATCATATCATGTTTTCAGGAAATCAAGCAGTGAATCTCAAATCTTTGGTAATTTACAATATAGTTCTAACGTGTTTGTTTGTATCAAGTTATATTTATGGTCAATCGGCCTATCAGTCTTTTTCAATTCTTATGAATACCAAACAGGCGAATCAAGAAAATT
>CAJXGR010000245.1 GCA_913053665.1 uncultured Spirochaetia bacterium | reverse complement strand
ATCATTACTTCCATATAAAAACCAGGAAGGACAAATATTTCCAATACATCCCAGAGTGGGGTAGCAAATCCAATAGCACTAACAAACGCTGTAAGTATAATTACAACAAGCCAAAAAATACTGGAGGCACAAAAGGGATGTTGTTTTAATCGGTTTAAAAACATTGTATATAGTTACTATTTAACCTTTTACAAATATTCTTTGGGTACTGCAATCGTACCATCTTTGCTATAAAAACTATTTGCCATGTCTGCCTTTCTTGTAATTGATAAAAAAAATTATAATACAAGACTGAAACGAAGTCAAGGAATTAAGGAATTATATTTTATGTCGAAAGATAGCCCTGGAGATCGCGTCATCGGCTTTTCCTGCGATAGATATCCGCTTTCTTCGATTTACCCTGAACCGCATAAATCCTGGCGAGCCACACGCAGGACGCCTTCACATGGGGGTGGTCCGATCCCCATTTCCTCTCCAGAACACGGACAGCCTTGAGCATAAATCTCTGGGCTTTTTTGTAGTCCTTCAGGTAGTAATAGACCGCGCCAATATTATTATAACTCACCCCACAAAGTGGATGATTGGCTCCCAACGTAGCGATACGGATCTTTAGAGCCTTAGAATAATAGTCGAGGGCCTTGGAATAATCCTTTTGCTTTTTGTAGACCAATCCCATATTATTCAGGCTCACAGCGACCCAAAGGCGATCATGTTTCTTGACAGCCCTCTTGTGGACGGCTCGAAAAAGGGATAGGGCCTTAGAGTATTGACCCGCCCTTTGGTAGCCCTGTCCGAGGAACGTTAGGGTGTAGAGCGACTTGGGGTCATAGGTTAAGGCCTTCTTCAGGAGGTAAATGGCGTGTTTCGGGTGGCTGTCGATACGCTTTAATGCCTGCCACGTATAGCATTGAGATAGACGCTTTCGGCTGTCCTTATAGTGATTGAGGTCAAGAAAGAGGTCAGCGGCCACCCTGTGTTTCTTCTCAGCCTGCTTTCTACAGGCCTTCTTGTATATGATCTCTCTACTACTCAGCCCTTTAGCCGTGGGAGTTCGATACAACAAGTTGTAATGCTCTTTGAAAGGCCGTTTCATGAATGGGTACATTACGGGACGCTGGATGACAAGGCCTTCCTGCTGCATGAGAGAGATCTTGGTCGTTATATGGGAGTAGAGAGCCTCAAAGGATATGTTATCCACCTCCGAGAGGGAGTGTTCGGCAAAAAAGGAGGCGAAAAGCAGGGTGAACAAGCTGTTCTTCCTGGCCTCATAACCCATAGACTTTAGAAAGAGATAGGTCTCTTTCAGGTGTTTTTGATACTTTTGGATGAGATAATAATGATTCCCCTCAGACTTCTGGGCGGCTAAACTACTGTAGAACCTTAAGATATTCTTCCTGAAGCCGTATCGTTTATCCAGCTTTAGAGCCTTCAATATGGGCTTTGCCTTTTCCACACTCCCTGAGTAGCAAGAGTCCATCAACAAGACTGTGTCATTGGTGAAGGAATGGTTGATCAGATCGTAGAAGCCTTGAATGGATGGGCTTTTCTCATCGATAAATCGAGGCAGGCCATTGAAATGACCGTGTCCCGTGTAAATGATAAAGATCAAGTCATCCTTCTTGATGGTTTTGGTGAACTCTTTCATTTTCTTGATGAATCCAGGGTAGGAAAGATTATAACACATAAGTATACGATGGTCGGGAACCTCAAAAACATGGTGGAATATCCCTTGATAGACCTCCGCATCGTTTACTGTAAAGGGCAAATCGTATTTGATGCCCTTGTAATCGGCGTTGGCAATGATCAGGACACGGATTTTGGGTTTATTAAAGTCTTTAAACACAGATAACTTATTGTATGCCAATGAGTTTTGGGCTATCATAAAAAAGAGGATGGGTAAAATGATCTTATGAGTCATGGTTTTTATTATTATATATACAAACCCATTTGTAGGGGCAGATCCGTATGTCTGCCAAATCCAAAGGGTCATGCAGACACTAAAAGGGTGAATACCACCTCTCCGTACGGGTTCAACATGTTGAACCCGTACGGAGAGTGGTGGAAGGGCGAACACGCGGGTTCACCCCTACAAATGACTATACTTTTTGGTGTAATAGAATCCCTAGGTTTGTCGGCGTAAACAGAGAGATGATTAGCCATTTAGCCGATGAGTCCATGAAAGGGGAAAAGGTATGCGTGTCAATGATTAATAGGAATGATCTTAATAGCTTATTGGAAGAGTGTTTAGACCGATACCACAGCTCTCCTTTGATGGCTCATGCTAATGAAAAAGCCAAAAACGCCTTGATTCACTTTATGGAGACAGAGTTTCTCCCAAGATTCGAGGAGTATATCGTCACGTGTATGGATGAGAATGGCGTGAACGAATTGGACAAACACTGGCTCCTCCAGGAGATCCATGAGAGTCTTTATAGGGCGGAGGGTTATTCGATCCGAGAACATGAAATCTTTAAGGCCACCGACCCGGAAGGTTATGAGAGATTCCTGAAGGAAGCGGCTCAAAGGGGTTTTTTGTTTCATTTATAGACGTCGGTGCGTACGGTGTACACACCGACGGGATAGATTCAGCATTTGACAAACTCGGTAGAATGTAATAAATTATGGTCACATAATACACAAATGATACGGGCTGTCGAAGTATTGTAGTCTGTCGGGTCGCCCCTACAGACACTATTAAGGAGTAACGATTGAGCGATTTATCCATTCAAGACGTCCATAAGATATTCCAGGACGTGGCTAGCGAACTTGGGAAAGTCCTGAAAGGCCAGGACAGGGTGATTGAAGACGTTATCATCGCCTTGTTTTCGGAGGGTCACGTCCTCATAGAGGGACTCCCCGGACTTGGTAAAACCTTATTGGTCAATTCCTTAGCCCATGTTATCGAGGGGCGTTTCAAGCGGATTCAGTTCACACCGGATCTCATGCCCTCCGACATCATTGGAACCAGTGTCTTCAACACGGAAGTCAATCGATTTCAAATAAAGAAAGGGCCGGTTTTTACCAACTTCCTCCTGGCCGATGAGATCAACAGGACAGCCGCCAAGACTCAATCCGCTCTCCTTCAGGCTATGCAGGAAAGAAAGGTGAACATCGACGGGACAGACTACGATCTGGGGGACTTCTTTATGGTCATCGCCACCCAGAACCCCATCGAGATGGAGGGAACCTATCCATTGCCGGAGGCCCAAATAGACCGGTTTCTCATGAAGCTTTTCATGGACTATCCAGCCCTTGAGGATGAGAGAAACCTATTATACGCCTATAGAGAGGGTTTTACCGCCACAGACCCACTGAGTGCCGGTCTCAAAATGGTGATCACCCAAAAGGATATAGTGGATATCAAAGAGACCATAAAAAGCGTTCAGCTAGATGACAAGATCATCGATTACATCCTGGACATCGTCACCCGTACAAGGAACTTCTCAGGCATTGAGTTAGGCTGTTCTCCACGGGGCAGTATATCTTTATTTCAAGCGTCCAAGGTGAAAGCCGTCTTCAGTTCGAGAGACTTTGTCATCCCTGACGATATTAAAGACCTGGTCTACCCTATTTTACGGCATCGGATGATCCTGGAAGCCGAGGCCGAGATCGAGGGAAACACAGCGGATGACTATCTGAAGCAGATCATTGAAGACACCGAGGTTCCCAGATGATACCCAGTCCAAGAGGACCCTTCTTTCTATTTTTACTCATCCCACTCATCCTGTTTATTGGCGGATTCATTTTACCCATCCTCATCAAAGCCGCTATCCTGGTGAATATCCTCCTGTTTATCCTCGGTGGACTGGATGTTTTCCTGTCCTCAAGGATTAAGATAGACGTGTCCGCTGGTGAAAGGAAGCTTTTTTCCATAGGAAGGATCAATAACATCCCTTTGACCCTCATAAACCGATCCAAATGGACAGTCCCCCTGGAGGTCAAACTGAGCGTCCCAGAGTTTTTTGAGGACATCAGTGAAAAGATATACCTCAAGATGGAGGCTCTATCAGAGGAAACCGTCACCTTTCGTCTACGGCCTACGCGAAGAGGTTCTTATCAGATCACAAACGCGTATTATAGGATTAGGACAGGATTTGGCTGGTTCCATTTATCGGGGTCCAAAGAGATCGCCATGACGGTAGAGGTTTTCCCGGATATCGAGCAGTTGAATCATTATCTGAAGCTCACCAGAAAGAATCGAACCTACGCATTGGGTATCCATAAGGCTAAATGGCAGGGTCTTGGGACAGAGATCGAGTCTCTAAGGGACTACCAGAAGGATGATGATTCCAGACATATAGACTGGAAGGCTTCCACACGCCTCAATAGACCTGTCACAAAGGTCTTTCAAATGGAGACGAATAATTATATCACCATTGCCATCGATTGCGGGAGGCTCATGACCGCTGAACAGGACGGTCTTAACACTCTGGATCACGCAATCAACTCTCTCTTGATATTGTCTCACATAGCCTTTAAGATGGGGGATACCCTAAGTATTGTGGCCTACTCAGATCATATCCTGGGGGAACTATACGATATTAAGGGCAGAACAAGCATAAGGAAGATCACAAGGTTTATCACCCGTCTGGAGCCGGAATACGTTGAGTCTAACTACAATCATGTCTTCAACTACCTTCAGAAGAAGGTCAAAAAGCGTTCTCTAGTCATCTTTCTAACGGATATGATCGACGACATCAACTACTTGAACTTCAAGAATGGGATCAGCCGTCTCTCCAGAAAGCACCTGGTCTTATTCATCCTCCTGAGAGATGTTCTCCTATCCCAAGAGGCGGATCAGGTGATTCACTCTATGGATGGGATGTACTCTGCCGCGGCGGCCAAAGAGATGTTCCTTAGGCGTGATCAGGCCATCACCAAGCTGAGACATCATAGGGTAAACGTTTTAGATGTTTTACCTCATCAATTAACGGGGCAACTGATCGATAAATACCTGGAGCTTAAGGCCAGAAACAGGATTTAGGATCTGTCTTCAGTACTTGTAGGGGCGAACCCACGTGTTCGCCTTTCCACCAGCTATCCGTACGGAGTTCGTGGTAGGGGCGGGGTAACCCCGCCC
>CAJXGR010000244.1 GCA_913053665.1 uncultured Spirochaetia bacterium | reverse complement strand
TGAGGACATCTCTTTTTTGAAAGACCCGGCCTATAGACTTTATATCCCAGTACTCCTAGGACGGGACAAACAAAACTCTCGAAACTACTGTTGATATAGACGTCAGTTTCCTCGGACTCGGTTAATTATAGCCACTATAACCATCTAATATATATAACACAACAACCGGCTACTTCAATCACAAAGTATAAAATCATTTTGTAATCATTATCCAAAATAGTGGTGTTTTATTTAGTTAATTAAATCTTGTGTAATATACATAAATCAACAGGTTAATTCAACCAGTATTTTTTGAGGGATAGAAATATTTCCAGTATTTTTCTTACAAGATATTTTTTGGGGGATTTACCTGTTTTTATCTAATATTTAAACAATTATATCTCATAACTGACTGGTAGGTATATTTGGATCTTATCTTATTATATAGGTTGTAAATAAAGATGTGTAGAGATTGTGATTTTTTTTGGCGTAATATTTTTGAACCTTCGGAGACTAGGTAACCTATGAAAATATTTATCACGGGCGGAACAGGTTATGTGGGCCAAGTACTCATCCCCACACTCCTAAGGAAGGGCCATGAGGTCCTTTGCCTAGTCAGGAAAGGTTCTAAAGACAAGCTCAAAAGTCTATTGGATCAGATTACTATTATAGAAGGAGATGTCCTTGAGTCTTCCAGCCTTGATATTAAGGATTGTGACGCCATGATTCATTTAGTGGCTGTCATAAAAGAGTTTCCTGAAAAAAATATTACCTTTGAACGTTATAATTATCAGTCAGCCAAAAATATGATAGATCTCGCTGAACGGGATGGTGTCCATCGTTTTCTACTGATGAGTGCTGTAGGAAACCCTCCCGGTATCCCCAAAGGATATTATCACTATAAGTTAATGGCTGAAGATTATTTAAAATCATCTCCCCTTCATTGGACAATCCTGAAACCTTCCTTGATTTATGATCAGAATTGGTCAGGTAAAAATGCCGGATGGGTCTCCTTATTCAATTGGTCCTTTGAACTCGGAGGCTTGATGCCTGCTATCGGTGATCGGATCAGACAATTCCAGCCTATCTCTCGGACTATGATAGCTGACACAATAGGTAAAGCCATTGAAAATAAAGAATACATTGGAAAAACTCTCATTGGAAAGGATTTATTCTGATCCCCAAAAATTACTTTTTTCTTTAAGTTACTTGAATTGTAACTGAATAACCATTATTTTATAGGCGTGTCAAAACTTAGAGTTTTCATAGTATCCATTCAAATCCTTTTCGTATCTCAACTTCTGCATTCAGGGGATTATTTACTTTATCCCAAATTAGAAAGTGGCAATAATCTTAGCGAAGTCTACCAGTCCAGCTTTTTTTTACCCAAATATGACAGATGGACTGTATCCCCCTATTTTGCAAGCAATTATAATGGCGAATCAGATTATGGACTGATGATCCTTTATTCTCATGAACCTTATGGGACTCTTTCTGTCTCTTACTTAGAGAAAAATGTAGACCAGGTTTTCAAGCTCCCTACAGGAGACTTCCACTTTTTCCATAAAGAGAGTGCCTATAACGTAAGTTATCAAAAGAGGTTAGGTAAATTCAATCTCCAGATCGGTGGCAACTTCTCTGACCCCATCCACCTCAAAGCCTTCCAGTACAATGGCCAGATCCTTCCATCGATGAATATTGGCCTTCAGATCGAACCAAGCCCCTACATTATGATTGAAGGAGGACTCACAAACCTTTTTAAGAAGTCTTCCCGGGTTGTCATTGACCGGAGCGAAGAATTTTTTACCAGCACAGCTCTCATGCTCCGTGACAGCCTTTCATTAAAACTTTCACTTCATAAGTTCAAGGGTAGGAGAATCAACGCAAATCTCCTGAGTCGATATTACTTATCCAAAAGGGATTATATAGGTCTTAATGTTAGTTCAAACCCTTCTGCATTAACTCTTAGCGCCTCTACGACGGGATCTCTTGGGTCTGTAAAGCTAATCGCAGGCATTAAGGGAAAGAATATCTATACCTTTCTTTCTTTTAGCCTTTTGTACTCCTATGATCCCAGACACAGTAAGGGAATTATAGGCAGTACATCAAATAAAAGCCTCTCAGGAAATAAAGACACGGCCTCCTACCGCATCAATATCAACACAGCCAGCGAAAGAGAGTTAGACCTCCTCCCAAATGTTGGCCCTAAAACAGCCAAAAAGATTATACGCTTCCGAAAAGAAAATGGCCTGTTTTACGCAAAAGAAGACATCATGAAAGTCCCGGGGATTGGCTCAAAGAAGTATCGGCTGATAAAAGACTTAATAACCGTCGGCAATGTAGACCCTGAAAACCGGTTTAAAAATATCAAGAACTGGACTATGAAAGAGTTTGTGGAACTAGGTTTCCTACCATCTCTGGCCCTAAGACTTGTCCTGTTTATAAAAGATAAAGAGTTGTTTCATTCTCTGAAAGACCTTTTAAGGGTTAAAGGTTTTGATAAAAACAAGCTGAAACGCCTAATAAAGAAGTTAAAAGAGTATGGTTATGTTCCTAAAGACTAACTGGCGTTTTTCAATACTTATTGCTTCTATATTCTTCGTTCTACAGCCTGACACCATCTATCCTGACAGTTCCATCACCCTGAAGTACATGTTTTACAATCCTGTGAACATCAATACTCCTAACCACAAGGAGATTAAAAGAAGACTGAGCCGCATTGGCTTTTCGGATACCAGGATTAATGCAATAATCACGTATCTTGATCAGAAAGGGGAAAACAAGATCGAGGCATTTAATGACTTTGTAAGGGACAATATCCTAAGCCTCAAGGAAGCCAACATTCTGTCTCACTTCTTCATTCTTACTGATCAAGCCGATGATCGTCTATTTGATAGCGACTTCGAGAATCAACACGACCGGTCAGAGGATAGGAGCGTCGATACAGACCTTAGAATCAACTTAAATCGCTTCAAGAAGGAACAACTCCTCTCACTGCAGTTTATATCCGTGAATCAGGCCGATTCCATACTTAAGCATAGAAGAGAAACAGGTCGCTACACATCGATCTATCAGATACTCTTGGTCCCAAACATTGATCGGATCACCTTTTTAAGATTGAAGCCATTTCTTAGCCCCCTTAAAGAAGACCGTATAAAGCTGAATAACTCAGTGGAGTTTAGATATCGCTACAGCTATAAGCCCTTGAATCCAGATACTAAGAAATCAAACTACTTCTTCACCCGTCTGAGCCTGACATTAGATCGTGGCATCCAGTTGAAAATGGCCGGCATAAAGAGTGAGAGTCAAAGCGGATATTATCCTGGCTCTGTCTTATCCAGTGATCAGACATCCTATCAATTTTATCGTCTCTTTAGTCTTGGGCTATACGTGGAAAGAAAGGAGATTGGCGTGTCTATGTTGGCTCTAGGAGACTATTCCCTTCGTTTTGGTCAACACCTGGTCTTTGGGACCCCCTATTCCCAGTTTCTATATAAGATAGATCGGTCTCCTATAAAGAAACGAGATCAGGGTATCCGACCTTATAGCAATCCCAATCGCACTGGAGCCTTACGAGGCATTGCGTTTACTTATCCAACAGGTCTGTTTGAGATCACACCCTTCGTATTCTTCAATGAGTACGAGCTAAACACAACACGCTTCTCACAGGCTGGAGTAAATGTCTCTCTGGAGAGTCTTATAAGCAACTCAAGTGTTATAGCAGACGATAAAAGATTGAGTGACAAACTGGTGGAAAGTGGTATGGGTTTTAATGTCACTATGAGAGCGGATGAGAACTGGAAGTTAGGCATGAACTTTGTATACAGCAGCTTTTCCAATAGGATAAACCCTAAAATCAACAAGTCAGGCGATGAAAACTTGTTTAGGGGCAGTGAACTCATTGTCTCATCCTTCTATTTTGATGGAAAAATAGATAGCGATTACAATATCTACGGGGAAGGGGCTATCAGTTCCTACAAAGACTCAGCCGTCACTCAAAATACCATACGAGACTTTGGAGTTGTTCTGGGTGGCATATTCCACTTTAGCCCTATTACATACTCTTTTCTGATAAGATATTTAGGAGATCAGTTTAACTCACCCCATGCCAGTCCAGTGATTGACGAGAGGAGAAACGAGATGGGCCTGTTCCAGGGAGGTCGGCTGAGGGTTTTTCCAGGGTTCCAGTTGACTCTTTATTTCGATCTCTTTAAACCCCTTGAAAAGAAAGCATTTAGCAAAGAATTAGGGTTCAAGGCCACTTATCAAGCCAGTTCTGATCTTCTTGTACTTTATTTATTAACAATCACTTACAAGCCTTTTTTCGATACATACAGGACTCGAAGGAGGAATCAGGGGAATATAGAGTACTGGTTTGCTAAAGACTTCTCTTTCAGAGTACGATATGAGAATGTGTTCTCAAAAAGAGCCAACGGGAATCAAGGCTTTTTCGGTAATTTATTTTACACCCAGATTAAATATCGCTTTTTAGGCTTTTTATCAGCCATTATTCGGGTTACGGTTTACGAAGTGGAGGATTTTGACGCGGCCGTATTCGCCCTTGAGAACCAGCTACCCTATTGGTATAATGGGGTCGCCTCTTTTTCAGACAGTGGTGTGAAGTATAACTTTATGCTAAAAAGTAGGCTGAAACGCTTATGGTTTGGTTTGAAGTTCACTCTGGATGACAGGGAGGATAAAAGGAAACGTGAGCGTAAAATAAGCGAAAAGCTTTTCCTACAGGCTATTTACAGGTGGTAAACCCAAGAAATCATGTGTAGAATTATCCTTTGACAGACTCATGTCAAATAACAATAAAACAAGGGTCTATTGCAATCCCAATATTGTTGTAGGTTTTTATCAAATGAATTAAAAGATTTCAAGGTGGATTATGTATGCCCCTCCAAAGCTTTTCCAGAGGAACTTATCAATACGTTCTAAAGCAGTTTTTATGCGTCATGACCCTTACTATTTTTCCCATTTTGGCTGTCACTCAACCTGAAAATGTTTCTAAACTTAAGCCTCTATAGGCTGAGTCAGCTAAAGAGATATACTAAAAGGCTTATGAATTGTCACCTGTAGAGACGCATGGCCATGCGTCTCTACAGGTGAC
>CAJXGR010000243.1 GCA_913053665.1 uncultured Spirochaetia bacterium | reverse complement strand
TGGCGATTCCGGGAATCGTCTTGTCATAGAAGATTATCTGGAGGGTCAAGAGATATCGGCCTTTGCTTTCAGCGATGGAGAAACTGTAGTTCCCTTAATCTATGCTCAGGACTATAAAAAAGCCTATGAGAAGGATCAGGGACCTAACACAGGAGGGATGGGAAGCTACACTCCAGTTTCTTTTATGACTTCAGAACTTCAAGACAAGGTATTTCATACCATCCTTAAGCCCACAATAGAGGCTCTTAAAGAAGAAGGGATCATTTATAAAGGTATTCTTTATGCAGGACTCATGATACAAGGAAGTGACATTCGGGTTCTTGAGTTCAACGTACGTTTTGGCGATCCTGAGGCTCAAGTGATCCTGCCTCTCTTGAAAACAGACATCATCGATATATTTAGTGCCATTGAATCAGGGAACTTGGGGGATCTTAAGTTAGAGTGGGAAAACAAAAGTGCCGTGTGTGTTGTTTTAGCTTCAGAAGGTTATCCAGGTGCTTATGATACGGCTCATCCCATATCAGGATTGGATAAAGCAGGGGATCTTAAGAATATAACTCTCTACCACGCTGGAACGAAAAAGAGTAATAATGGGATTGAGACTTCTGGTGGTAGAGTTCTCAATGTTGTTGCTATTCATGACTCTTTGAGAGAGGCTTATAGCAATGTATACAAAGCTGTTGATCTCATCCAGTTTGAAAATAAGTACTTTCGTAAAGATATTGCATTAAAAGAGTTAAATGATGAATCCACAAAATTACCCTAATAGGAAAGAAATATGACTAAGGCATTAGTTGGAATCATTATGGGTAGCGATTCTGATCTTCCTGTCATGAAGGAATCCGCTGTAGTATTAGAAGAATTTGACATACCCTATGACATCTCCATCCTGTCCGCCCATAGAACTCCTGATCAACTGGTAGACTATGTGAGGAAAGCAAAGGAGTCCTTTGAGGTTTTAATAGCTGGAGCAGGAGGGGCCGCCCATTTGCCAGGTGTCATCGCGGCTCATACAATTATTCCCGTGATAGGTGTACCTATTGAAGCCAGTCCATTGGGTGCTCTGGATAGTTTACTCTCTATTGTTCAGATGCCATCAGGGATTCCAGTGGCAACAATGGCCATCGCCCAGTCCGGGGCAAAAAATGCCGGTATTTATGCTGTTCAAATCCTTGCACTAAACAGACCAAAGCTTGGGGATAAGTTAAGAGAATATCGTAAGAGTATGGCTGAATCGGTAATGAATAAAGACAATAAACTGAAAACACTGGGTTGGAAAGGATATTTGGCTGAAAAATAACCTTTGACCCAATTGAATTAGCTTATAGGACGTTATTGAAGGAGTTTTTATGAAAAAAGTGATCGTCACGTTTCTTTGTTTCATAGTTGTTCATAGTGCTTATGGAGGGCTGTTTGGACGTAAGGTAGATGGTATTATTAGGGTCACAGGAGGAGCCGGCCTTACCGCCGATGTGGACGTGGGTGGAGGGGACAGGTTTCAGTATAATTTTGGGACAGAGCTTTATAAGGCTTGGGGAGAAGAATGGCTTTATGTGGCAGTTGGTCTGGGACTTGGTTACACACGTTTATACAAAATAGAACTCACTGGAGTCAGTCAGACGGGAACTTTTGTAAATACATTGTTATTGGGAGAAATTAAAGTCTTTGTGTTTAACTTGAAACTTGGGCTGGGACCCTATTGGGGGATAGGTGATACCAGTGAAGTTGTGTTTGTGACACGCTTGGAGGGGGGGATAGATCTCCCATTATCCAAGTCCATCTCTTTGCCCATAACTATTAAGACAGATTTCCTTTTTGGAAGCGACTTTTCAATCCCCCTTAGTTTATCAACGGGTTTAACCTTCTATTTATAGATATTCAGGTGGCATTGGAATGTCTGGAAGCATGAAATAGACTTATCAAGCAGATATTTGGAGGCAAATATGAAGGAAATCATTTATGTGGGTGATCCTATGTGTTCCTGGTGCTGGGGATTCTCTCCTGTCCTTGAATCGATCCGTCAATTTCTGGGAGATCGCCTCTCACTGAAACTTATGGTGGGGGGTTTGCGTGTAGACTTCGCTGAAATCTGGGATGAACGCTTCAAAGGCTTTCTAAAGCATCACTGGGAAGATGTTCATAATAAAACGGGTCAACCCTTCTCTCATGACTTCTTCCAGCGCAAGCAATTCGACTACATCACTGAGGCACCCTGTAGAGCTGTTGTCACGTTGAGAAAGCTAAGCCCGGAAAATGTCTTTTCATACTTTAAGACCCTTCATCATGGCTTTTATGCTGAGAATCAGGATATTACAGAGGCTAAAACTCTCTCTGAACTGGCCAAGCCCTATGATATTAGCCCGAATCACTTTATTGAGACCTTTCAATCGCCTGAAATCATCGAAGAGACAAAGATGGACTTTTATAAAGCAAAAGAACTGGGTGTTAGGGGTTTTCCATCCATTGTTTTAAAGGATGGAGAAAAACAATCCTTTCTCACAGTTGGTTATCAGCCCTTTGATGAATTAAAACCCCGTATAGAGTCGTGGTTAGCCCAATAAGTTTTCTATCCTATCCTTTTGTTCTTCCTCCTAATGAACCGAGTTCTTAAAAATAGTAGACTTCAGACAAAAAGTATTTATATTTAACACAGTGCTTTAAAAATAAATTGTTACGTTTTATACAATTTGCCATTAAGTTCAGAAAGTTTATTACAAAGTAGAAAATTATGGACACACCATCCTTTTTAGGTGGTCGCCTTGTGGTAGAGCTGGGTGACATTACTAAATTAGACATCGATGCTATTGTAAATGCCGCTAACACTTCTTTAATGGGAGGAGGAGGCGTTGATGGAGCTATCCACAAAGGGGGTGGCCTGAGTATTCTGGAGGAATGCAGGACTATACGGAAGAATTACCCCAATGGCTTACCCACAGGGAAGGCTGTATTAACGAAAGGGGGCAATCTGCCAGCGAAATACGTGATCCACACCGTGGGACCTGTATGGCAGGGAGGTCAGTCTTCTGAACCTGATTTGCTTAAAGACTGTTATAATAATTCCTTAGACTTAGCTCTTCAGAACAACATAAAGACCATTGCCTTTCCGGCCATATCGGCGGGTGTTTATGGCTATCCCCTCGATCAGGCCAGTCAGGTGGCGGCAAAAGCTGTTCAAGAACGACTATCCCAGTCCAAGGCCATAGAAAAGGTGATCTTTATCTTTTTTATACAAGAGGATAAAGATATTTTCCTGAAACATTGTAACTTGGGTCCGTATTGATATATAGGAAAGTGAAATGAAAGGTAAAATGCTTTTAAGGGTGAACGAAAAGTTCGACTCGGCCCACCAGTTAAATGATTATATAGGAAAATGTTCCAGGCTTCATGGCCATACTTGGCGTCTTGAGGCATATATCCAGGTCGACAAACTCCAGAAAAACGGGATCAGTATTGACTTTCATGATGTAAAATCTTTCCTGAGAGAGTTTCTACCGGATCACCGCTTTCTTAATGACTACTTGGACATGAAATACCCTACGGCAGAGAACCTGGTGACTTATTTTTATAAAGAAATCAAGAATCGCTTTCCAGGACTCAGTAAAGTGGTTTTATGGGAGACTGAAGCCAATGGCGTCGAATACTCCGAAGTATAATGTTGCAGAAATCTTTTATTCGATTCAAGGGGAGGGGTATTTTGCAGGCAAATCGGCCATTTTCATTCGTTTTACAGGTTGTAATTTAAGTTGTGACTTCTGCGATGAGCCAAATCACAAACTTCCAGGTAAAGAACTGGACGAGGAACGTATTCTGGAAAAGATTGGACTCTATGAGCCTTGCCGCTTCATTGTCCTGACGGGGGGAGAACCAACTATCCAACCCTATTTCCCTCACTTGGTAGAGACTTTACAGGATAGTGATTATTTTGTGGCTGTTGAAACCAACGGAACAACCCAGATGAACTGTAGTCCCGATTGGATCTCCGTTTCTCCGAAAACAGAGGATTTTATTTATGGGGATGAGCTTAAAATCGTCTATCAAAATCAAGATTTGAGGCCCTTTGAGTCACTACCTTTCAAACACTTTTTCCTACAACCCTTAAACCATCAGGATGATATCAACTATCAGTCGGTAGAAGAGTGTTTAGCCCTCATTAAGGAAAATCCATGCTGGCGCTTGTCCCTGCAAATACATAAAGTGTTAAAAGTTGACTAATCCCTTTTGACCTGATCCGTCTCTCTAAGACGATCCTCAAGGAGAGCCACCCTTTGAGCCACCGTTTTATAATTGTCATGGCTTTTGGATAATGCAAAGGAAAGGTGTAAAATTATAAATACTAAATAGATCCCCCCTAGCATAAATAAAAGGTTGATGGGGTCGGCAATATGAAAAAGATGGGCTAGATACTCGATGGGTCCAAACCATATAGAAAAAATGATGGACGTTAATGACGAAAGAATCCATAAAAGAGCATATTTTTCCTTTAACTTACCTTTACGTATATAGTTGACAACAAATATCAAAAAGAATAAGTTCATGAGAAGGGCAAGTATTTGGTTTTTTCCCATAATTTACAAATCCAAATGGAAGTTTTTAATCATCGAAGAGAATCATAAATACGATTGAATAAGAAGTCAAGGATTATTTGGAGATGGATAGTTTTTTGGTTTTTTCCTTGTCTTTTTGCATCCTTCGACTTATACTATCTCCTGTTAGTTAGGAAATATGGCCCAATATACCTTTAAACCCGATAAATACAGCAGTCATACTCTTCTGATCAACGAATTTGCCCAAAAAGGTGAAGGGAAAAAAGTACTGGACGTGGGGTGCGGAGAAGGCTATCTATCAAAACTTCTGTCAGAACGAGGCTATATTGTTACAGGGTTAGAAAAAGACGCGGAAGCCCTTATTCAAGCCTCCAAAAGGTGCTCTCAGGTTATTGAGGCAGATATTGAGCGTTGGCAGTGGCCCAGTGCAATGAGTGAAACATATGATTATATGCTTTTTGCCGATATTCTTGAGCATCTAGTGGATCCTCTCAAGTTTATACGTTCCCTCATGCCTATTTTGAAGCCTGGGGGTCTTATAGTCCTGTCAGTCCC
>CAJXGR010000242.1 GCA_913053665.1 uncultured Spirochaetia bacterium | reverse complement strand
GGACGAAACAATTAAAGAGAAAGTCCTTGAGACTAAGGCACTAGGTGGAACAGGTATACTGATGCAGGGAGGTTTAAACCCCACTCTCCGTATGGACTTCTATGAACACTTACTCAAACTCATTAAAAGCACTTGTGACATCCATATTCATGGCTTCTCCCCTCCTGAAATCGTTTACCTAAGTCAATTAGAGAAAATGACTTATACAGAAGTGATACAAAGACTTATGGATGCTGGTCTGGACTCTATTCCAGGCGGAGGCGCTGAAATACTGGATGATTCTATAAGAGAGACCATCAGCCCAAAGAAATGCACCAGTGACCAATGGCTTGGCGTGATGGAGTCGGCTCATAGTTTAGGTTTGAAAACGACGGCCACCATGATGTTTGGACACATTGAATCGATCGACCAGCGTATCACTCATCTGGATAGAATCCGTCACCTGCAGGATAAAACGGGGGGCTTCACAGCCTTTATCTCCTGGACCTATCAAATGGGTAACACCCCATTAAAAGCAAAACCTGCTTATAGTTATGACTATCTGAAGACCCTCGCCCTCTCAAGGATTTATTTGGATAACTTCCAAAACATTCAAGGGTCCTGGGTGACTCAAGGGGAACAAGGGGGGCAACTCTCTCTTCATTTTGGAGCCAATGATCTGGGTTCTATCATGATAGAGGAAAACGTGGTGAAGTCAGCCGGCACGTCTTTTCAGATGAGCGAAGAAAGAATACGTGAACTCATTGAAGAGGGGGGATTTACACCCTTTAAGCGAAATACTTTATACACAAATAAGACTGAATTGACAAGTGTAGAAAAGGATTCCAGCTAAATGACAAATAGAAGACCTATCGTTATTTCCGCTTTATCAGGAGATTAAAATGGAAATAATCAGAGATCCCAAGGCCATGCAAGAGATCGCCATCGATTTGTTTAAAAGGAGCCGAAGTGTTGGATTCGTTCCCACAATGGGGGCATTACACGATGGACACGTCTCTCTCGTCAAGGCTTCTCTTCATGACAATGACGAGACCATTGTCAGCATCTTCGTGAACCCCACACAATTTGGCCCAGACGAAGACTTGGATGACTACCCAGGTTCAATCGATGAGGACACCAAAAGACTCAAATCTCTCCATCTGGACTATCTCTTCCTCCCAAAAAAAGAAGATATCTATCCCCAGAATTACTTGACCTATGTAGAGGTTCAGGGTCTCACCAATAGATTATGTGGTTTATCCCGTCCAACCCACTTCAAGGGGGTGACAACCGTCTGCTCTATCCTCTTCCATCTCACCCTGCCAACGGTGGCTTATTTCGGCCAAAAAGACTATCAGCAAACATTGGTCATCGAAAAACTGCTCAAGGATCTCCATTTCCCGATAACCATTAAAGTTATGCCGATTGTAAGAGATAAGGATGGTCTGGCATTGAGTTCAAGAAACCAATATCTATCAGGGAATGAAAGAATCAGTGCACTACGCATAAATCAAAGCTTGGAGAAAGCGGAACACCTTATTCATGAAGGTGAAAGAAACGTATATATTCTTAAGAAGGCTATCACAGAGCATTTATCCAAGTCAAAGGACATCCACATTGATTATATCTCTATTTGTCACCCAAAAACCCTCATTGACTTAACCCAACTCACAATCGGGAAGGTCCTCATCGCTCTGTCAGTCTATCTGGGGGGCACACGACTGATTGATAATCGTATTGTGAAACTAGCTAATTAACATTGGACTCATCAATTAAGTGGGCAATTTGCTGACAGCTGTTAGATAAACCTTTTAGATTTAATATCTTATGGATTTCTTCAACATCCTTATAAAGCTGGCCATGAAGGTAAGTGATCACTTTAAACAGGTGTCGGCTGTCGCTGGACAAAGATTTTAGACGTCGAAAGCAAAACAATCTTAATGCTTTCGTATCTAATATAAAAAAGTAATCATAGAAGTTCATGTCCTTTTCATCGTAGAACAGAACTTGATAAACCAGAACTTTTCTCTTTTCATCATCCATTTGAAGATCCTTTATTATTTTGGAATGACTCACCATTCGGCCAAACCGTCGTAATTCTTTGACCAGCAGCCTAACAAGACAGATAAGTTTCTTCTTGGTGTCCTTCAGATCGTTAATATGAGAATATTTCTCATCTGAATCGTAAACGGCCTGGAAAGGGCTATTTTTATCGATTTGGTAGTTTTGTATAACAAGACGATTAAAAAAGCTTCTCACCCTTTGTTTTTCATCTATTTTAGTGTCTTCAGCCATAACGCCTCACAACGCTTTTAATGGATTTCCTTACAGGTTTTCGACTAAATATCTGGATTATTTAGACTTTAATATTGTAACAATGTGAATACAGGTCGACTAATTTTACTTTTACCATTCAAAAAGCCTAATTCCACTAAACAGCAGACTTCAAGAACCTCTCCCCCCAGCTTTTCAATGAGTTTCACAGTGGCTTCAGCGGTCCCACCTGTTGCCAGGAGGTCATCAACGATCAGCACTTTATCGCCCTTACTGATAGCGTCTTCATGAACGACTAATGTATCCGTCCCGTATTCCAGATCATAGGTCTCCGAAACTGTTTTAGAGGGAAGCTTACCCGGCTTACGAACGGGTACAAACCCGGCTCCAATAAGATAAGCCACTGGGGCTCCCACAATAAACCCCCTGGATTCCATTCCGACCACTTTATCAATCCCCTTTCCCTTATATTTTTGGGCTAATTCATCGATGGACGCTTTAAACCCATCTTTATCTTTCCAAAGGGTTGTTAAATCTTTAAAGAGTATACCTTCTTTTGGAAAATCTGCCACGTCCCGTATTAAAGCTTTTAAATCCATAAATACCACCTTTTTATTTTAAATAATCACGAGGGTTGACTAGTGTATTGTTCCACCAGACTTGATACAAGAGATTCATATTCCTGTAACCCTCTTTCCTGACAGCGATGACTTCGCCTCTTCTCAGCCTTTTACCCAACTGAACTCTTGTTACAAGCTGTTTGGAGGAATAAATACTGATCAACCCATCTTTATGTTCTATCATAATGGTTAAGCCATAGCCTCTGATCCTCCCAACAAAGATTACTTTGCCGGCCAGTGTGGAGTAAACCTTCCGTTTATAAGACTGGATTGTGATCCCCCCATTGAACAAGTGATCCTTTCTGCCATAATCTTCTATCACCCTGCCTTTTACTGGCCAGGACAAACGAATACTCCTGTGATACTCTCTTTCTTTTATATCATTTCTTTCTTTGACTTTAGAAGTCCTATACCTTTTTCTGGGGAGGATCAACGTCTCTCCAGCCTTTAAAGAACGACTAGACAGCTTGTTGAGTCGGGTCAATTCTCTGACTGAAAGGGAGAACCGTCTAGCGATACTCCAAACAGTATCTCCTTTCCTGACGGTATAACTTGAATGAATCCTCGATTTAAGAATCCTTGGTTTAGGAATCTTCGATTTAGGGATCCTTATCCTTTGTCCTTCTCGAAGTTTCTTTTGTGACAGCTGCGAATTGGTATTTAGAAGGTTTGAAACGGAGACCTGGTATCGCCTGGAGATAGACCATAGGGTTTCTCCACGTCTCACCCTGTGATATTTAGATTGAGCTTGTATGAATAAGCATTGATTCAGCAATAGCAAAACTATTACAGTCATCCAGTGTAATCGTTGCAAAATAGCGTCCCAATATTTGTTGTTCCCATTTGATTCTCGTAAGGTTTATATGGAAACTTGAAATGGGTTCTATTACAGGATGGTCTTTTTTGATTTTTTGCCTGGTATACAATGGAATAGTTTCATTTCACTTATTCATTTTAAGTCTCTCAACTCTATAACATTTTGTCAATTAGACTCCTTCACTTTTAACAGGACTTTTTATCACCCTGATCATATTATTGAAATGATTATTTCAACTCTCTTGAGATTAAATAAAAATATATAAATTCCAACGAGAGTCAAACCGAATAATAGTTTAAGCCAACTGATCTTTACAGGACTCATTTATGAAAAACAAATACGCTAAAAACTATCGTAGCAGAAGAAACTCCTCAAGGCAGGCTTTAGCAAAACACCCAAAAGCTGTATCCAGTCTGTCTTTCCTTCTTTGGCTTATCCCCATTGGCGTCTCTGCCTTCCTGGTTTATAAAAGTCCCGAATTAATCAACGATTTACAAGGGAAGGATAAAAAAGACAAAAAGAAAGAAAAAATCCAACGGATATTCAAGGACATCCAAAAAGAGGAGCATAATAAATCATATTCTAAAAGTAGAACTCCTCATCAGCCCTTGGAGACCCATGAGAAAGTCACTCTTTTCTATTGTGAGCTTATAGACGAAGGGGTCAAATTGGTTCCCGTTAAAGTTAAAATAACTAACAATAAAGCCATCATTCCTCAAATTATAAAGTTATTACTCACCCCGCCATCAGGCTATCCAGACAAGTATCAGACCCTTATCCCTCGGGGAACCAGGCTTCTAGCCTATCATATCAACGGCAAACAATTGACACTTGACTTCAATGAAGACTTTTTAAAAGAGTTTTACGGGGAAGTCGGCAAGAAGCTTAAAATCGCCCAAATCGTCTCCACTTTAACTTCTCTAGGAGAAGTTGAAACGATCCTTTTTCAGATAAACGGTGTCCAGGTGAAGTACCTCGACAGTGATGGACTTATCCTTAATCGTCCTTTCACAGGCAGGGACATCCAAAGGGTTATTGCTTCAGATTGACTTTAATCTGCCTCACATCCCTGTTAATTGTTTTAAGATTTTCTCCATCCCACACTTCAATGATCTTTGATAGTGGAAAGTTATTTCCTTTTACATAGAGATGTTGAACTATTTTTTCAGCGACCTCAAAGTCCTTTTCTTCGTCCACAGTAATCCTTATCTCGGGCCTGTCATGGATTCCCGAGGCTTGAAGCTCCAATACATTGAACTGATCTTTGTTTTCATAGATATAAGGGGTCACATGTTCTAACTGATAAGGTTTATTTGCTTTTGAATGGGCTGATGTCAATGCGGATCCACTTATAATCTCGACCCCACTTCCTAAAGGCAATCCTAAGTAGTGAGTCAGATCGGCACCATGCTTTTTATG
>CAJXGR010000241.1 GCA_913053665.1 uncultured Spirochaetia bacterium | reverse complement strand
CTTTTATTTTTAATGTATTCAGATAATTTAAGGAAAGTTCAATGAATAAGGGATTAATTCGAATATTCGTTTTAGCGTTGGGGACCTTCGCATTAGGTACAGATGTTTTTGTGATAGCTGGAATCCTACCGGCTGTAGCAAAAGACCTAGACGTATCAATAAGTGTTGCAGGCCAGCAGGTTACTATTTTTGCCATAACTTATGCTCTGGGTTCGCCCATACTGGCAACTCTTGTAGGTAACATTAGTCAGAGAAAGGTTTTGCTGATTTCACTTTTCGGCTTTGGCCTGGCAAATATCCTTTGTGCCATCGCACCTAATTATTGGTTTCTTCTGATGGCCAGAGTATTAACGGCCATTTTTGCGGCCTTATATACTCCTAACGCTTATGCGGCAGCAGCAAGTATTGCCCCTCCTGAAGAAAGGGGAAAAGCTTTATCAATGGTACTAGCGGGGCTCACACTTTCGACTGTTTTTGGCGTCCCCTTAGGTATCTGGGTTGGACAAGCTTTCGGATGGCAGTTCACTTTTGTTGTTGTTGCTTCTTTGGGTCTATTGGCATTTTTGGGATTAACCGTACTTCTTCCTCAGATACCATCTCCTCCCAAATTGGCTCTGAAAGATAGATTAAAGATGATGAAAAACTCTCGGCTTCTTGTCGCGTTATCCCTTACAACAATAGTAGTTGCCGGAGCGTTTACTGTTTATACTTATATCGTGCCCCTTTTAAGATCCACAGCCCATTTGTCAGAAACTAAAATCGCTCCTGTCCTATTGGTCTATGGAATAGCTGCAGTCCTTGGGAATTGGCTGGGAGGGATAGGAGCAGATCGATGGTCCCCTACAAAAATGATTGCTTCCAATCTTATTTTGCAGGTCGTTGCATTAATCACACTGATATTCATGGAGACAGTTATCAGCGTATCCATAGTCGTTTTTCTATGGGGAATCGCCTGGTGGGCTTTTGTACCGGCACAACAGAGTCGTTTAATTGGAATGGCCGACAAAATGCCTGGTGTTATCATGGCCTTTAACGGTTCTGCGATTTATCTTGGAATCGCCTTGGGCGGAGCAATCGGAGGATTTATTCTTCACAATTACAGTGAAACATCATTAGCCTGGACAGGAAGCTCTATGGAACTCATTGCTCTACTTGTGCTGGGGACACAAATCTTTAAAAGAAAATCAAAGTCCGGTGCCTCAATGACTAAAGAGTAGAGTAAGCCTATCATTTCAGGCTTGCTTTCTTTAGTTATTTCATTGACCCCCATCAAGCTGTTTAATAAATCGTACTATGTTTACGAATACTTTATAGTTTCTTTTAATTCATTGTGTATGAGGATCGTAGGGTTTTTGGGTCTTGAAGGAATGGGCATATTATTTTCTTTGAGAACTTCTAAATGTTCTTTCATGGCAATTTTAGCTTTCTTTATGCAATCATCAATAGAAGATCCTAGCCCCGTGAGTCCCCCTAGGTCGGGAGAATAAAACCCGAAGTAGTCGGTCTTTTTCGTTGCCTCAATGATTAAAGAGTAGGGTAAATCTATCATTTCAGTCCTGCCTTTTTCAGAATGTAGTTACAAGTCCCTTCAGGAACCTCTTTGGATCCGTGAAAGTCTATTTGAATCAGTTCTTTTAGTCCTTCTTTCCTGTAAAACCTCTTTGAACCATTTTCTCTTACCAGTTTAAACCCATTTTCTTCAAGTAATCGCACCAGTTCGTTAAACTTCATCGATTCACCTATATCCAGTCATTTAAATTTAATCAATTAGATGGTTTATGATCATTTATTTTCTGACTTTTGATATGAACATTTCATTTATCGGATGATGCCACGGCTTTCAATATCCCGTATCGCCTCTTCAAAGGTAGGATGAGCAAAAGAAAACCCTTCAGCCAACAATCGGGCAGGGGTCACATAACGGCTTTTGATGATCAGCTCTGTCTGTGTTCTGATAATAAAAGCCCCCACTTCCAGCATCCAGTGACTCAGGTTGAAACCTGTCGAAACATTCATCACCTTCCTGATGATTCTCATGATTTCTTTATTAGGCAATGGATTAGGAGTGCAGATATTATAGACTCCTCTGGCTTTCTCATTCTCAATGAACCATTGAACACATCTACAGAAGTCATCGGAGTGGATCCATGATACGTACTGCTTTCCATCCCCCATCTTCCCGCCAAACCTTAGCTTCACAAGCTTTCGGATGGTTTCATAGACACCACCATGTTCTACACCATAAACGAAGGATGTACGCATAATTATTTTGCGTGTAAGAGATGGATCCACCTTCTCAAACTCCTTTTCCCAAGCCTCTGCAACTTGTACAGAAAAAACATCTTTGGCATCGGGGTGGGAGGCAATGATCCCATTCTCTTCATCATTGGGTTTATCGTATCGGTGGAGATAGATGGTGGCTGTGCTAGAGTTTAACCAAACAGAAGGGGGATTCTTACACTGGGATAAGGCCTCACTGATAATCCTGGTAGATCGAATCCTTGAGTTCATGATTTGATCACGATTACGCTTATGATAACGACAGTTGACCCAGCGTCCAGTGAGGTTCACGATGGCAGTGGCTCCCTCTAACTCTTTGGCCCAATCGCCTAAAGTCTCGCCATCCCATAAAACGTTTTCTGCATAGTCTAATGAACGGCTTTTTCGGGATAAGATAATGACTTGATAACCCTCATTATGAAGCCATTTTGCCAGGGATCGCCCCAGAAATCCTGATCCTCCCGGTATAATGATTTTTCCCTTCATTTTTAGCTCCAATTATATCTTAAATAATAAGTTATATTAAGATATATTTCCGGCAATTCGTAGATAGCCAATTATCCCGTATCATTACGGAGATCATGAGATCTTCGTAATATATCTGTAGTTAGGCCTTATTCACCATCCAGGCCGAAAATCTCACTAAAAACTGTCTAAAGGCTTCTAGATGCTGTTGGGGAAACTGATATTTCTCAGCGGCCTTTTCTAATACCTTCTCAAAGCAGTCAAGCCAGACCTGGCGAGCCGATTCATCTATTGGGAAGCGAATATGACGAGATCTCATTTGAGGGGACCCGTATCGCTCCATATAAAGGGGTGGGCCACCACAGATTCCAACGAAAAACGCCGCGGACTTCTTCGACCCTTCCATCATGTCTTTTGGAAACATGGATCGAATAGAAGACGTCTCCAGCACTTTATAGAAATCTTCTAGCATCTTAAAGATGTTTTCCTCCCCCATAACTTTATATATTTCAGGACTTAAGGAAAGCCCCTGGGGGGGACCACTGGGCGGAGTGTATATTTCACGATCCACAGAACCTCCTTTTAGATTTTCTTACAAGTATTTGTAATTTAACGATAAAAGTCAATAGGATGCAAGGAATAGGATCACCCCACAATGGGAGATTATAATTTGCTGTGTCTGAAAAACTTATCAGGACGTCATTTATATTTTAAGCTAAAGGACTTGACAATAAAGCTTAAAATATCCATTATTTTGAAGGATCTTTAAAAGGTTTAATTTATCGAAAGACACTTAATTTTAAGGTGTTTCAAATCAATAGGAAATGATAAAAATAGTTTAATTCATTCCAAGATAACAATATGAAATACAATAAAGAATATAAAGAAATCAGTAGATTGATTGATCAATCCTCCAATATAATAATCGTCCCCCATATAGATCCTGATCCCGACGGGATTGGGAGTAGCTACGCCCTCGCCATGACCCTGCAGCAAATGGGAAAGCCTTGCAAGATTGGCCTCCAAAGTGAGCTGATGGGCAAAAACAGGGACCTTTTCCCCGATGAAGGCTTTATCACCCACTCGGAAGAGTCCAATCCCCCCTATGACCTTCTTATCACAACGGATATTGGCAGTCAGGAGAGGGTTGGAAAGTATCATACCCTGATCGACAAAGGCGTTCCCACTATCAACCTGGATCATCATATTGATAATCAGAGTTTTGGAGACGTTTTCATTGTTGACCTAGACTCTTCCTCCACATCAGAACTGGTTTATGAACTCATTAAAGCCCTCGATGGCAAGATGAATCAAAAGATCGCTACGTATCTGTATATTGGTATTGTTTATGACACGGGATCCTTCCGATACAGTCTGACAAGCCCAAAAACCCATCGCCTAGCGTCTGAGCTTATGGAGTTCACCATTGATACCAATGACATCTATGATCAGCTGTTTGAAAACCTTACAGAGGCTTCCATAAAGCTAAGAAGTAAGGTGGCATCAACTTTAGAGATGTTTCACGGTGGAGAAGTGGCCCTCACGGGCTTGAGAGATCAGTTTTACGAGAGTTGTGGAGCTAGTGAATCCGATGCAAACTCTTTAGTGAGGATTGGCACAAGCATTCAGGGGGTTGAATTTGCCATTCACATGAATGAGAAAGATAAAAACCTCACAAAAGTAAGCTTAAGGAGTAAGGGACGGATCAAAGTGAACGAGATCGCTAAGGAGTATGGTGGAGGCGGCCATGAGAAGGCCGCTGGCTTCGCTATCAAGAATGACTTTGATCATACAAAAGAACTGATCATCAAATCAGTCGTGCCAAAATATCAACCCAAAAAGAAATAAGCCGACGAACATGACTTTTTTCTGCCTTATAACTTCCTCATTATCAATATTTTAAGCTTAAGCCCATCACAATCTTATAAAAAGACTTGGCTTTTTCTCAGATTAGCATATATTTATATTTAATTATCGTTAATAGATATAAGGATAACTTATGAAAAATGTATGGTTTATAACATTCAGCATCTTAGTGTTGGCCGCAAGCACACTCTTTGCCGTTTCAGCCCAAAGTAAAGTAATACAAATAGATTTTGGTAAGTATGATGAATACGCATTCACACTCTATGAAAGAACTCGACGAATACCCAAAAAGAATAAACTGACATCGGCTGTCAGCGTCAAGATCGAGAAAGATGTGAATTGTGATTATAAATTCGTCCTGAAAATGCCAAACTATGTAGGAACCATGCAAGTTTGGAGTATGGGTGAGTGGAAAACTATAAAACAGGGAAAAAGCCTGTCTCAGGCCATTTCAACTCGTAGTGAAAACCACCTTCTAAAGGGTAAGAATTATACCATTAAAGGAAGCTTTCAGGCCGGTGAAAAAGGGGG
>CAJXGR010000240.1 GCA_913053665.1 uncultured Spirochaetia bacterium | reverse complement strand
GATCTAGAGTATGAACCCACTGGAGAATGGGATGGGGCAACATTTTACTATAAGGCTTTTAATGAATATCCCTTCCCTCCTAAGCCTAAGCTATTGTTGATTCTTGACAAGTTATTTAAAACCTTTGCAGAAGGGCTTTAACTTTAAATATTTCGTACTAGTCTTCTGAGCTATGTATTTAAGTATATGCTATGATTTACATTAAATCTATAATCGTTCTAGCCCTATTATCTCCATTATGGATGTCTGCAAACCTGTTCTCAAAACAGCAAGATGGCATAGTCCAGAAAGCCTGGTCTGAACACAGAATATCCCATAACCCTCTTTCCGAAAGCCTTATACTCACCTACCTGAAAGACCATCCGGACAGTTATAAAGGCAATGAACTGGCTGGAAGACTTTTCCTGATCGATGGAAATCATCAAAAAGCACTCCATCACTGGCTGAGACTATTAAAACAAGATCATCCCCTGAACTATCTATATATCCCTAAAATCATGGAAATGAGAGTAGACAGCCTTGAAAGACAAAAACTTATCGCCCACTTCCTTGCCTTAGCCCGTAAAACCCGGTATCCATTCATTAAAAACCTTCTCCAATACTATCTCTCAAAGCTATACAGAGAAAACCATCATCTCAAATCAAGCCGTCGACTTATCCACAAAATGGGCTGGATCACCCACTGGAAAATCATTGGCCCCTTCGACAATGATCGCCAATCTGGATTCAATCGCCCCTATCCCCCAGAACATGAGATCGATTACAAGAAAGAATATCAAGGAAAACGTGTCCCCATTGCCTTTAGGACTTTGCCTTTTGCGGATTATGACGGTTCCATTTCATTAAAATCCTTTTTCTACCCTAACAATGGAGTTATCGCTTATGGTGTGACCTATATCTACAGCAATAAATCCCGGTTAGTGGACTTGCATACAGGTTCAACAGATGGGATAAAGATTTGGCTCAACGATCAACTGCTCTTAAGGGATCGCGAGAAAAAGACATACGCTATAGATCAATACAGGCTGGAAGCCAAGTTAAATAAGGGATGGAACAAACTATTGTTTAAAAGTGCTGTAGAGAACAAAGAACCCACTATGTCTAAATCCTGGAGAGTTGGACTACGCATAACAAAACTAGGCAAACCTGTTAATGGTCTAAGGATCACAACGCATCCAAAACCCTATAAATCCCTGTCTGATGGATCCTATGTCAGTAAAAATCCTCATTATGCCTTTCCAAAGGTGCTGAAATCCTACCTAAAAGGTCAAACCACTGATAGTAAATTAGATACACCTTACTATCTTTCTATGTGGGCTGTGACCCATCACTTTAAAAACCAGGCCATCACCAATCTCGAAGAGCTTATTAAGGATCGTCCCAAATCCAGTCATTTATGGAACCTTTTAGGAGAAGCTTATTATAGCAACGAGGAATGGGGAAAGGCTGTTTCAGCCTTTAAAAAATCCATTCGTTTAGATAAAAATCAACACATGGCTCACTTCAATCTAGCCCGCTATTACTTCAGGAAATCTCTTTATGACAAAAGTCTTGCGAAGTTTAAATCCCTGATGAGCCTTACTAAACAAAACATTGATGTCTATATATACCTGATCTCTTTATACAACATCAAAAGATGGTATTACGATGCCTTGTTAACGGCACAGCAAATGGTTAAAGCTTTTCCCCATAGCTATCTTTCCCACATCTATTCAGGTAAGCAATACAGTCGTTTAAGACAATGGCAAAAAGCCCAAAAGGAGTACCACAAATCCCTTCGTCTTAATTACTCTCAAAGTTATGCCAGGGAAAAGCTTTACAAACTATCTATACAAAAGGATCAATTCAGGACAGCCCTTAAATCCTTGAAGCGTTTAATCTTCCTTTACCCTTCAGAAATCAGATACCGTCTAAATCTATCCAAACTTTTCATAAAAGGGATGAAGTACCGATTGGCACTCAATGTATTAAATAGGCTTAAAAAACTTTCCCCTCATCATCCTGCCCTCCACCAACTTATGGGAAACATTTACTATCGAATGGGAAAACGTCGCTTAAGCCTGAAATCCTACAAACTATCTCTGAAATACCGTCCTGAAAACCTGAAACTTCGAGAGTATCTGGATTTCCTCTCACCTAGGGACTATCAATTTATAAAACGTTACGACCTGAATGATGAGGAGGTCAGGCAAATCATATCGTCAGCCCCTAAAGTCAACTCTCACCCAAAAACGAAAGGAGTGATTCTTCTAAAAAGACAGCTGATAGAGGTCTTTAAATCGGGAGCCTACTATTATCAAATCCATTATATCATCCAAATTACTAATAAATCAGGAGTAAAAAAGTTCAACCAGATCAGGATCCCCAAAAAGATGGATAAACTCCTTAAGGCTGTCACCATCACTCCAGACGGTAGAGAGCTTGAGGCGACTGTCTTTGAGAGGGGTAAAATCTCCTTCCCATCCTTGGAAGTCGGCTCAATCATTGAGTATAAATATATAGTTGAGCATGAACGGGGTGAATGGCTTGAAGATCATTTCTACACACTATTTTATTTCCAGAGGAATAGTCCTATACTTAGGGCTGAACTTATTTTATCGATCCCAAAATCCAAAAAACCCAAGATATTCGTGAGTGATCCAGCCATTCAACAAAAGAAAGATCACTACAAAGACCGTTGGATCTATCAATGGATCTCTCTAAACAACAATCCGATCTATGAAGAAAGGTTCCGCTCACCTTTTCGAGACTTGGCCAGAAAAGTCATGATCTCTACTATTCCTTCGTGGAAGAGAATTGCGAAATGGCAAAAGAGTCTAATTAGTGATCAGTTCACGATTGACAACTCCATAAAAGACAAAATAATGGACTTGACAAAGGATAAAACCTCACTGGAAGAGAAAATGAAAGCTATTTTCTATTATGTCTCGAATCATATCTATTACCTATACAACGATGTGGGTATTTTCGGCAAGATGCCCAATCGCTGTACAAAGGTCTTCAACAATAAGTTTGGGGACTGTAAAGATAAAGGAACCCTCTTAATCGCTATGTTAAAGGAAATTGGAGTTAAAGCTTATTATGCAGGTATCCGAACCAATGATCGGGGACAATTAATTCGCCGTATTCCTGCCTCACAAACGAATCACATCATCACTTATATACCTGAACAGAAGGGAATAAAAGATGGCTTTTTCCTGGATAGCACTTCAGAACTGTATCCCTACAAGTATTTACGCCCCAATAGTCAGGGAGTTTGGGCTATTGTCCTGAAAGGTAAAGACTTTGAGATTATGAAAACCCCCAGTTATCCTCCTCAAAGGACTCTTGCAAAGTTAGAGTATAAGTTATCCTTTGTTAATAAGGTTTTAAAAGTTCAAGCCGATCTCACAGCCTATGGGTATTACGCTAGAAGGATCCGGCGAAAGTATCGCATTAAAGACAAACGAAAAGAACTCCTGGAAAAGTTCTTTAATAAAAAACTTAATGGCGTTGAAGGTCTGGAAGCGAGTTTTTCTGATTTAAAAGAGGTCGATACACCTGTCAAGATTGAAAGTCACTTCCAGGTAAAGGATTATATCAAAAACCTTGATAACACCCTTCAGTTCAACACCTTTCATCATTTCAATCTCACATCCACTTTCACGGCGAAAGAAGAGAGGGAACACGATCTTGAGTTCCTCTACAGCTTTCAAAAAGAGATTGTTCAGACCCTTAAGATACCTGATGGCTATCACTTGGCTCATAAACCCAAAAGCTTTTCCTTTCGCTTAAATGATCTTTTTTTCTGTTCCATACAATACAAGATCGAAGGGAATAAAGTTGTCTGTCATAAGGTTTTATCCATAAAAAAGGGCAAAATCCTGCTGAAGGATTACACCCGGTTCAGAAAGCTTTGTATCCAGTTGGACCAGTCGGATCAAGACACTCTTACCTTTGTTCCTGTCTCTACTAATTAACTTATAATGGGAGTATAACATGACATATCTTGTTGTTGGAAGCGGCCGTATGGGAAAGGCGGTCACCTATGATCTTATCAATCATCAGAAGGCTGATAAGGTAATCCTGGGAGATTTAAACCTCTCCAACTCTCTAGCAGTACAAAAGGAGATTGGGTCATCGAACATTCATCCCGTTGAAGTGGACGTCACAAAAATCCAGGATCTTGTATCACTAATGGATGGAGTAGATTGTGTGATCAGTTCAGTGGTCTATCAGTTCAATCACTTTGTTGCCAAGGCCGCTGTAGAAGCAGGTGTTCATTATTGCGATCTGGGACAGAACGTCCAGGTCGTCGACAAGGCTTTTGGTCTGGACCCATTAGCCAAAAAAAAAGAAATCACCCTAATCCCTGATGGAGGCTTGGCTCCAGGGATGGTCAATATTATCGCCTCTCATGGGATCAAGCATTTCGATGAGGTGGATGAAGTACAACTTAGAGTAGGAGGCCTTCCTCAGTACCCAACCCCGCCTCTTAACTATAATATTACCTGGTCAGTCCACGGTCTCATCAATGAATATATCGAGAAGGCAAGAATACTAAGGGATTATAAGATAATAGACGTAGATTCTCTTACTGAGTTTGAAACCCTGACATTCCCTCCTCCCTTTAACCGGATGGAAGCATTTGTTACATCAGGAGGCACCTCTACCCTTCCTCTAACCTATGAAGGCAAGATCAGGGAACTTAATTACAAGACCATTCGCTATCTCAACCATGGACAGATCATGAAAGCCCTCATCGACTTGGGTTTTACCGATGAGTCCAAGATGATGGTGGATGGTCAAGAAGTTATCCCGAGAGACTTATTTGAGACCTTATTGAAGGCTCGTTTCAAACAGCGGACGGAAGATGTTGTTCTCCTTAAGGTTATTGTCACAGGTAAAAAGAATGGCCAAGCGGTAGAAGAAGCTTATGAGGTCATCGACTATTATAATAAAGACCAGGAAATGACAGCTCTGATGAGAACCACAGGCTTTTCACTCGCCATTACTGCCGGTATGATTGCTGAAGGGAAAATCCAAAAACACGGGGTTTTAACCCAGGAAGAGTCCATCCCTACAGACCTCTATATTGAAAAGCTGGCTGAACGAGGGATCAAAGTGGAGTTTAAAGAAAAGATCAAGTAAAGTTTTTATACACCAGGGCAATTTCATTCTTCTCTAAGGGGGCGTTAAAAATCAAGTTCCCGATAGGATGATAAACTTTGGCTCTTTATGT
>CAJXGR010000239.1 GCA_913053665.1 uncultured Spirochaetia bacterium | reverse complement strand
CCTATAGGCCTTGATGTTAAGCCCCCTCTATTAAATATAATGAAAAGTATGACCGGAGTTGGTCCAGCCAATGTTAGAAAGGAGCCTGATGGGAAAATACGAAAGATGCCATTAATTTGGAAAATCTACGATGAGCGTCTTATGGATCGTCCAATTTATATCCCGACAATTGACTTAACCCTGATTCTCAAGAAGTTTTACGATATCAAAAAATCAAGTGATTTCAAAAAAATAATCCAGAAACATATCGAAGTTGAGCTGGGCAAAACTTTAACTCTAAAAAAAGCAACGATAAGAAAACGAATTAACTATATCAGGACAGGGTTTAAACAAGGGACTCTCCAACAATATTTTAATCCTGTGGAAGAGATGAAAGATAAAACTTCTTTGGATAGTACTGCGGAAATCGATAAGGATCAAATAAAAGAAGAGAACGATCCTGATAATAAAGAGAAAAAGGATAGTAAACCTGTTAGGAAAAAGGGTCAGAAAGTTAAAAAGAAGCAAAAGTCAAGACCTGGTCAGGATAATCCAGATGCAACAAAAGCTAAAGATGAGGTGAACCAGTCAATACAGGGGACGGAAGAAACAACTATAGAAAAACAAGAGCCAGATACAACGGTGCAAACAAGAATTGAAGAAGATGACCAGATTAAAAAATATAGATGGACTGAATTTGTTGATCCTTTCATGGATCTGGTTATAGAAAAACTTGTTACTAAAGCTGGAAAAAAGGGTCCAGTTGAACTTGACTATCAAAAAGTAGTGGAAGAGCTGGTGAAAGATCAACAACTTAAGAAGGTATTAGAAAATAAATATAAAAAGAATAAATTAAACTTTGAAATCACAGATTCTATCTTTAAAAAAGAAATTATCGATTTCCTGAACTCTATGACAGAAACTTCCGTTACAAAACTTTCTGATTTCTTTATTGTTGAGAGTCAGAAATTTGGGACATTAAATCTATCGATATTAGAAGCTTATTATAAGCAAATAACTCAGGAACATGAAATAATAAAACATATTGTCAAGAAAAAGGATGAAAATACTGAGGATTCCAAGAAGAAAGGAGTTCAATTTTTAGATGGCTTGGACGGTATAAAAACTTATAAGGATGTTCTTTTTGACAAAGAGAATTTTGCAAAAGAAAGTAATATGAATCAGTCTGAAATGAACCAACTCTTCCAATTGCTTACAAAAATTAAACTTATTACAAATTATACTGAAACAACCCATGCAACGTTTGTATTAGAGATACTTAATAAATCTGAGCTTTTGAAAAGTGTTAGAGATGAACAAGACGGCAAAATAAAGGACTCCGTCAACTATCTTACGAGTTGGGTGGAGTTTAGTGACGGCACAGAAAGTATTGATGATTTTTATAGGGAGTTGAAGAATCAGTTTGAAGTGGATCAGAAATTAGCTAAAAAGATTTTGGATGATTTAAAAAAGAAGAAATTGATTGATTACTCTGAGATTAACATCGGCAAATTAGATATTCCCAATTTTGAGGCCCTTAATACATTTGCTTCAATACCCGGTCAATTCAAGGCCCCGATTTTTAAAAATGAAGTATTAAACAAGCTAAGTGACCCAGAGAAGAAAGCTTTTATTTTAGAAGTTTATTCGTATTCAAAGGCCAAAAACATTTATATCATGCAAAATAAAAACAACTTGACATTAAATAAGAAATTAAAGATTGCTGAGATTCTAAAATCTGTCCAATACGCTTCAGCCAGATTATACGCTCAAAATATTGGATGTATTACCACATTAATAAACTTTGCTGTTGCGTCAGAAAAAAGGGGTACTCCAGTTTATTACACACTAGCCAAAGACAGGGTGATTAAATATCTCAAAGAAAAGACTGAACTTTCAGAAGATATCATAGTCAAAGTTTTAAAAAGTAATAAAATCAAAGAGAATAAGATATTGGAATGGGACAAAGATATCATTAAGATTAATAATCCTAAGGACATTTTAAAATATAGTAATAATATTCTTATTACCAGTATAATTATTGAAGAGTTAATGAATTACTTTGAAGATAACGATAGTGAAAAATATTACTACAGTACTATACTTGCTATATTGCGTGAGTTGGAAAAAAATAAGTTTGCAAAAATCACCATATCTCAATTTGAACAAATATTGAAAGGGATTTCAAATGATCTGTTAAGGTTAGATAGTAAAAATGTGCTTTACACCCTAGTCTCCATTCCAGAAGATAAAAGAAAGATAAATGTAAAAGGAAATACTTTAAACTCTTATAGGATCAAAGAGAGAGATATCGTTATTCCAATAGATAAATTAGGTCGGGTTACCATTAACTTTCAGGGAGAGGATGGTTCATTCGAGCATCCCGACTTTGGAAAGTATATGATGTTTAGTCGTGGTTTAGCCAATCCTGTTACAGGGGATCCCACATCCTTTGAATGGGAGTATTTTAAAAACAAGGTAGTTTGCATAGGTTTTAATACATCCGCTGGCCTTGGTGAGGGAAAAGATTATTTTACAACACCTTATGGCACTCTTTATGGAATCGAAATCCACGCAAACGCTCTTTACACTGTTTTTGAACAAGATTTTATCCATAGTCTCCCCAATGTTTTATTCCAGATACCCGGTCTAGAAGTCACACAAAAAACTTATCAACCCACATTGATCACTATTTTACTCATCCCCGGGATCATTGGTCTTTTGGTAGGTCTATTTTATTACTTTATAGTAAAGAAAGAGCTTTTACCTGCTGTAAAAGCTGGTGTAATAGGTCTGGTTGCTGTATTTTTCCTGCCCAGTCTATTAGACGTAGTAAATAATGGCTTCACATTGTCTTATGTTTCTTCTATCAATTTATCACTGGCTGTCTTATTAGGCTTCACATTGCCCAGGATTTCCATTTTAAGGGGGTTTCTATTCTTTTTCATATTCTTGGTCGTTTACACGGGATCAAACATATTTTATATTTTCCCAGATCAAAAACTGGATATACCCTTATTGGGTGGGATATTGACCATAATAACCACATTTATAGGGCTAATGATCTATAAGCTTGTCACAGAAGAAAAAGAAAAACGTAAAATCAAAGGGATGTTCTCCAAGTATGTGAGTCCGGATCTAGTTCATCAGTTGATTAATACATCCAAAAAGCTGGAATTAGGGGGGGAAGGCAGAACACTCACTGTTTTATTTTCTGATATAAGGGGCTTTACAAAATTATCAGAAGGCCTTGACCCTCAAGCTCTGGTTTCTCATCTTAACGAATATTACACCGAGATGACACGTATTCTCCAGGAGTTCAAGGGGACGCTGGATAAATACATTGGAGACGCCATCATGGCATTTTGGGGAGCTCCTTTGGATATTCCAAATCATGCTCTTTTGGCCTGTAAGGCCAGTTTGGAAATGATGGAACAACTCGATAAAATGAATGCAAACTGGCCTCCTGAACTGCATATAAATATTGGTATTGGATTAAACTCTGGTAATATGATCGTTGGGAATATGGGATCCGTCAATCGTATGGACTACACTATTATGGGGGACAATGTAAACTTGGGGTCTCGTGTAGAAGGAGTGAATAAGATGTATACAACAGAGATTATTATAACAGAATACACTTATGAGATGGTTAAAGATATGGTAATCTGTCGTGAATTAGACTTGATCAGGGTAAAAGGGAAAGAAAAACCTGTCAAGATTTATGAACTTTTAGGGATTAATGAATAGGATAGGATCAACGATATGGCATGGTTTAATAAACCTAAATATGGGCTTAAAGCTCCCGATCACCGAACAGAAAAACCAAAAGGACTGTGGACACGATGTTTTAACTGTAAGGAAATCATTTATAATAGAGAATGGGAAGAAAATCTTAGGGTTTGCCCTAGATGCGGCTACCACTATCGCTTAAACTCTAAAGAACGGATACAACTACTTATAGATCAAGGAAGCTTTCAAGAACATGATAAAAATCTTAGTTCAGTGGACCCTCTTGGTTTTGAGAATCTAGGGCAAAAATATCAGGACAAATTGATCCAAACGCAGAAGAAAACAGGGTTAAAGGATGCGATTGTGACTGGAACAGGATTAATCCATGGCATAAAAACTGAACTTTGTGTGATGGACTTTTCGTTTTTTGGCGGCAGCATGGGTTCTGTCATTGGTGAAAAGATTGTCAGGGCCATCCAAAACTCCATTAAACAGAGAATCCCATTGATCATTGTGTCCTGTTCTGGAGGGGCGAGAATGCAGGAAGGTGTTTATTCATTAATGCAGATGGCTAAAACCTGTTCAGCACTCACCAAGTTAGCCGATGAAAAGATTTTATACATCTCTGTTTTAACGGATCCCACGACGGGTGGAGTGACAGCGAGTTTTGCATCGATTGGTGATATTACTATTGCTGAACCCAATGCTCTCATTGGTTTTGCAGGCCCTAGAGTTATTGAGCAAACCATTAAACAAAAGCTGCCTAATGGATTCCAAAGTTCGGAATTTCTTTTAGAACATGGATTTATAGACTTTATTGTGGGGCGAAAGGAACTTAAGAATCAGTTGGCTCAACTGCTTCATTTCTTTTCTTAAAAGGGTTTAAGAGATTGTGTCAAGGATGAGCCATTGATTGGATTTAATTAATCCTCTCTCATGCTGAGTTCCAGGAAGAACTTGTCACGCTTAAGTTTTTGTATATGATATTCAATTTGTCCCAACCTGGAATGGATGGATGAAAGAAAAGAGAATAGATATGTCATTTTATGTCCTTATACAGTTTCATATAATGGTTCGGGAGAATAACAAAATAATTAAATAGAAAATCTTTGATTCACTCATTTAAATGTTGAAAGGAATAGGTATGATAGAAACATTATTGATTCATGTGCTTGTAGGCAGTCTTTTAGGCGTTGCTTTTTACTTTATCATGGGTCGATCGTTTATTGGTAAAATATATGGAACTCTCACTATAGGCATTATTGGGGGAATCATTGGAGAATTTCTGTTTAAAGTACCCATTAAATGGCTTAGGGATTATTTTCATATTGGGGATTATTTTCATACTCACTTTGAAATAGAGATCTTTGCTGTTATTCTGGGAAGTATCATCCTGATTTGGATCTTGTATCTGGTGAGTGCTGGAATCCAACGGAAGCAGTAAAAATGAAGTTTAAATAACGTGAGCTTGGAATAAGTTAAGGGGGCGTTAAAAATCAAGTTCCCGATAGGATGATAAACTTTGATTCATTATGT
>CAJXGR010000238.1 GCA_913053665.1 uncultured Spirochaetia bacterium | reverse complement strand
CCACGGAGGCACTGAGTCACAGAGAAACCAGGGGAAAAGAGTTTATTAATTTCACATGGAACAGATGAGGTTTGCAAAAAAATATAAGATAAGACTATCCTTTATAGCCATTAGAAACTGATTTATTCGATCTCTGTGTCTTCGTGCCTCTGCGGCAAAAGAAATAATCATTTCAAACTGACGTTATTTAGCCTTTTGAACCACTAAAATCCCTTTGTTACTGGCAGATATTAAGTAGTTTTCACCTTTTCCATCCCTGGAAGTATAAACCAAAGATCCCACAGCCCCATAGTGAATCCTCTTAAGCAAAGGGTTAGTGCCATTTTTCTTTGTGTCCATCACGTATTGAGAGTAATCATTACTCTTGTTCGACAGATCACCCCCACTCCACTCTATGATTCTCCCATCCAGCCCCGATGTCACAACAGAGTCCCCCGAGGGATTAAATCTCAGACGGAGAATAGCTGTATTGATATTTCCTATGGGCTTTACAGAAACCTTTTTCAGGTCACTAATATCCCATAGGACGACTTGTCCATCGTATCCTACGCTGACTATCCTTGAATCCTTTGGACTAAAGGCCAAGTCGGTGATCCAGTTGGTGTGTATATGGGGATTCCCCTCATCAGGAGAGCGAATAAGCCATTTATCCTTTGACTTCAAGTTATAGACAATAATCTGACGATCATATCCAGCACTGGCTAGAAGGTCGCCTCCAGAAGATACTGTCACACGACTCACTTCATTCTTATGGTGATAGAGTGTATGGGTTTGATCAGCCAATAGATCCCAAGCTCTCACGTTATAATCAGAACCGCCACTTATCAAATAGCGTCCGTCTGGGGTGAACGCGATGGAGTGAATCGTCCCATTATGGATTCTCTTGGTCCGAACATGGCTATTTAATTTACGTAGTGTTTTATATCCCTTAATCTCTCGTAAAGTGATATTTCCAAGATTATCACTATAGGCAATCATTTGTTTCTTTGGGTGAAAGGCAAGATCAGTAATGGTATTGGGGGAGTTAAACTGTTCTACAAAGCGAAGCTCCTTCTCCTCCAGTGAGTAACCTTGATAAATCCTTACATAGCTAACGCCTGCAATCCCTATGGAATAAATAGACCTCTTTTTGTCTTCTTCAGGATTTTGGATACTTAGGTTAGATGAGAGTTTTAAGGGTCTTGACGCGGCGAGGGCTGGAATAGCCTGGGGAAAGCTGGCCCATTGTCTTTGTATTTTATTATCTCCTGTTGGGAAGGGATACAACTTGAGATTCCTTTTGTTTTCCTTATCTCGTATAGAGTTTCTATACTGAGCCTGTACGTCACTGAACATGCAAAGTAATAGGATGAGCCACAGGGCGAATCGTTTTATGGACCTTCTTAAATCACCTTTCATAAATAACCTCAGTAGCGGTGAGCTTATTTTGTCTCCTCTATGCAGAAAAGAGAGACGATGAAATAACATTTTTTTGCCAATTCATGGCTAATTTTGTATACTTATCCTCAAATACTTTGGAGATCTGTCTGTCAAACAAAACCTTTAAATGATCAGCCATTTCATGTCCTATCAAAGTTAACGCGTTTCATCATAAATTACAAGCTTTTTTATTATAAAGTTTGGCTTTTAGTGGTCATTTCTAAAAACTTGAGTCCATTTTCTTGAGAACTCATTGACATTTAGGGTAAAATCTAGTAGGTTTTCTTCAACTTCATTGAACTGGTCTGAATATAAGTATAGCTAATGACTTGATACCAAAAATATAAAGATGAATCCTTATGATCGTAACCTATCAATTACTTAAAGATTACATAGACTTCAACATACCTGTAGAAGAGCTTTCTGAACGGCTCACCATGCAGGGGCTTGAAGTGGAAGAGATTAAACCTTTCTCCCCCAGGCTTAGTCACGTCAAGGTTGCTCTCATTAAGTCTATAGAAAAGCATCCTAATGCCGATAAGCTCTCTATTTGCACTGTGACCAACGGTAATGAAGATCTACAGATCATTTGCGGGGCGTCTAACATGTCTGCGGGGGATAAGGTTTGTCTTGCCATGATTGGTGCTAAACTCCCGGATGGTATGAAAATAAAGAAAGCCAAGATGCGAGGGGTGGAATCTTTCGGGATGCTCTGCTCTAAAGACGAACTGGGCCTTGAAGACAGCACGGATGGGATATGGATTCTCCCTCCTGAAGCTAATGCAGGAGATGATATAAACGATTATCTCCCTGATGAAGACGTTATTCTGGATATTTCTCTTACTGCAAATCGTGGAGATTGCCTGTCTCTTGTGGGTGTCGCCCGCGAAATAGCTGGAATGGTTTCCCATAAGATTACTTACCCAAAAATCGAGATTAAAACCAATCCAGACATCGAAAAACCCAATATTCAAATATTAGATGAAAATCTATGCCAACGTTACGTTTCGCGGATTATCAAAGGGATTAAGGTTAAGGAAAGTCCAAAATGGCTTCAAGAGGCCCTCATCAAGCTAGGAAGTCGACCTATCAACAATATAGTGGACATCACAAACTTTGTTCAGTACGAGTTGGGTCATCCCCTTCATGCTTTTGATCTCAATAAGTTAAAAGGCAGGCGAATCCTTGTCAGGAAAGCTCATGAAGGTGAACACCTTATTGGAATCGATGGTATAGAAAGAAAACTGGATGATGGTATGCTTGTGATTGCTGATGAGAAAACTCCTGTCGCTATTGCTGGCGTGATGGGTGGTGATCAATCGGGAGTGACAGATCAAACAGTTGACCTGCTTTTGGAAAGTGCCTGGTTCCTCCCGGAATCCATACGAGGAACATCCAAAAAACTTGACCTGAGCACTGAATCCTCCTACCGTTTTGAAAGGATTACAGACATCAATGGTTTGGTCCGATCTTTGGATCGTTGTGCCCAACTTATCCAGGAGACTTCCGGCGGTGAGATATCTGAACTGGTCGACGTCTATCCCAATAAAGTGAAACCATGTCAACTTGATCTTAGGATATCCTTTGTGAATGATCGCTTAGGCACCCAGCTATCTAAAGAGGATGTACGAAAAGCCCTTGAACCCCTGGAATTCCATATAAAAGACAAGGACGACGATTGCCTCACCCTGACTATTCCATCCTTCAAGACGGATGTATACCGTGAGATTGATGTTGTAGAGGAGATTGTACGAATATACGGCTATGATAATATCCCTGAGACGATCCCTCCTCTCAACTTGAACCCTGATAACCTGGACACCAAAGAATCTATAGAGACTCGGATTCGAAATGCCCTGATTGGCTTTGGCCTGAACGAAATAGTGAATTATTCTTTTACCAGTGAGAAAGAGTTAAAAAGCCTCTATTTCCCCCATAATAATTTGATTCAAACTAAAAACCCCCTTACGGCGGATAATGAGTCCTTACGTAATGGTTTGTTTCACGGTATGTTTACCACGATTCTTCACAATATAAATCACGGGAACCGTTATGGAAGCTTCTTTGAGATAGGCGATATATTTTATAGAGATGGCGATCGCTTGGTGGAGCAGAAAAAACTATCCATCGCCCTATACGGATATGCCCATGAGAAAGGTCTATACTCAGACGACAGGCTTTATGATTTCTATGACCTCAAAGGTATTGTTGAGAGGCTCTTTAACAAGTTAGGCATGAACAAAGTAACCTATCAGACTAAAGTCCTGGACTTCCTACACCCCTCTAAAGGAGCCAGCCTAATGATAAAGGATCAAGAGCTTGCGTATATGGGTGAGTGCCATCCTCAAGTCCTTGAAAGGCATAAATGTCCCTACCCCATTGTCTATTGCGAAATGGATCTTGATACAATCAGATCCCTGCAATCTCATGACAATAAATATCAGGAAATAAGCAAGTTCCCTGAACTCTTAAGGGATTTAGCCATCCTGGTGGATGAAACTCTCTTGGGACAAAGGGTCATTGATGAAATTAGCAAAAGCTCCAAGTATATTAAAAGAGTGAAGTTAGTAGATGTTTATCAGGGAGAACACATTCCAAAGGGGAAAAAGAGTTTAGCGTTCTCTCTTTCCTTTCAGGATCAGGAAAAAACCTTAGTCGATGACCTGGTGGCCAAAGAATATGATCATATTATTGATCAATTACGTAAAAATTGTGGTGGGGAAATGAGGGCTATTTAATGAATACACTTGAAAATCTGGATATTATAGAAGATAAAGTTCATTTGCTCACCCTACGCTATACCCAAACTTCTGAGGAAAACTCTCAGCTTAAGGAGCAGCTAGAGAAGATGCAACAGGATTACGATGATTTATTGTCCGACTACAAAGCTCTTAAAGACGAAAGTAAACAGTTTGAAAGAATGAAACATAATGTCAAACGTAAAATAGAGGGACTCATTGACCAGTTGTCCAATGACTATGAGTCAGACACTGAAAAAATCAAACCGCCAGCCCATTCCCAGAGTAACCTGACCTTTGAGGAAACCAATGCTCTGACCAGCCCTCTCACAAGGAACATTTTAAATGAGACAACTATTAACTTCTTACCTGATGAGGATGTGTAAAATGGATAGCCCACAAGTTCTTGAAGTAACCATCTTTGGTGAAAAGTACAAACTCGTATCCACCTATAAGGATCAGGAAAGAATATTAAAGATCGCTCACCTTGTGGATGACCGTATGGAAAGCCTTGCCCAGCGATTCCCCAAATACCCGAAGGCCAAGATCGCCATCTTGACCTCTCTGAATCTTGCTGATGAGCTTTTTAGACTTCATGGCGACCAGGAAAAGTCCAATGATAAAGTCGACTCTATCTTATCCTTTTTAGAAAATACACTCCCCAAAAGCATGTGAATTCTTTTTATCAAATCCATTCACTAAAACGGTAACATTTTGAGAAAAGAGAGTCTCTGCAGACAGTTAGATAAATCCGTCAGGAACTGGTTTATCACTAACAAACTATTATCTGGAGAATTAAATAGCCTTGACCAAAAAAATATCTTGTTTTCCCTTTAAAATAAGATATACTTACCTTAACACAAGGAATGTCCTTTAAAAAGGAGATCTTTATGAACACTGAATATAAAATCCTGACGACGTATATCCCCCCAGACAAGCAATTATCTGATATTTATATTTAACTCATTGTATACTCTTCCATCGTTGGATTGTATAATGGCTTAAGGCCTCATTTAAGTTTAGGCTATCAGACGCCTTCACAGAGGTATGCAGCATGAGCCCCTCAGTATTGCTGCAATACTGAGGGGCTCATTAAAAAAATGTCA
>CAJXGR010000237.1 GCA_913053665.1 uncultured Spirochaetia bacterium | reverse complement strand
GTCGACCTACTTTCGGATCAACGCGGCGTCGACGGGGCAGTTCGAGCGGACGCTGATCATCGCAGACGAGGGGGCATACGTAAGCTACCTGGAGGGCTGCACGGCGCCGATGCGCGATGAAAATCAGCTTCATGCGGCTGTTGTGGAACTTATTGCGATGAATAATGCGGAGATTAAATATTCAACGGTTCAAAATTGGTATTCCGGGAATAAAGAAGGGATAGGGGGCATTTATAATTTTGTGACTAAGCGAGGTAAATGTGCAGGAGATAATTCTAAGATTTCCTGGACACAAGTAGAAACCGGAAGCGCAGTTACCTGGAAATACCCTAGTTGTATTTTAAAAGGCGATAATTCGGTGGGTGAATTTTATTCTATTGCAGTCACGAATAATTTTCAACAAGCAGATACCGGTACTAAAATGATTCATATCGGCAAGGATACCAGGTCCTCCATCGTATCCAAAGGGATCTCTGCTGATAGGGCCTCCAACTGTTATAGAGGACAGGTTAAGGTGCTTAAGAGTGCCAGGAACGCAAGGAACTATACCCAATGCGATAGTATGCTTGTTGGAGACAAGTGCAGTGCTCATACATTCCCATATATTGAGGGTGGAAACAGTTCTGCCCAGATTGAACATGAGGCGTCTACGTCCAAGATCAGTGAGGAACAGCTTTTTTACTTTCAACAACGTGGGATCAATCGAGAAGACGCGATCAGCACTATCATCAACGGCTTTTGTAAAGATGTCTTTAAACAGCTTCCTATGGAGTTTGCCGTTGAGGCCACCAGATTATTAACTCTAAAGCTTGAGAATAGTGTTGGCTAACCCTTTTCTGTAGGGGTGGGGTGACCCCGCCCCTACAGAAAAGGCTATCGAAGGAAATTACTTATTAACACTTTCTAAGAACTTATTGATCTCATCCTCGTCAAAAAGCTTTACACATTGCTTTTTTCATTTGTCACACAATAGGATGAGTCTTTATAATTTTAGTGTAATAGTAATATATTTAACAAAAAGGAAATTAAAATGTTAGAGATAAATAACTTACGAGCCGGGTTTGAAGGCTCTGAAATCCTGAAGGGTATATCCCTAACGGTTAATAAAGGGGAAGTCCATTCCATCATGGGACCCAACGGATCAGGGAAGAGTACCCTCTCCAAAATCCTTGTGGGACACCCAAGTTATGAAGTCATGAGTGGGACTATCACTTATGAAGGCAAAGATCTATTAGAACTGGAAGCCGAAGAACGGGCTCAGGCTGGGCTATTCTTAGCCTATCAGTATCCGGTCGAGATCCCCGGTGTGAACAATGCCGAGTTCCTTAGAATGGCCTACAACGCCAAGCTGAAGAAGGAAGGCAAGGAAGAGGTCGACCCGTTGGATTTTGACGACATCTTGAATGAAAAGATGAAGCTTTTGGGGATGGATCAGAAATACAGGGAACGGTCGGTGAATGACGGCTTTTCTGGTGGGGAAAAAAAGAAGAACGAAATCCTGCAAATGGCTATCCTTCAGCCTAAACTCACCATACTGGATGAGATCGACTCAGGCCTTGACATCGACGCCTTGAGGGTGGTCGCCAATGGGATCAACAAACTGGTCAACAAAGATTCTGCTTTAATCATTATCACCCACTTTCCCAGGCTCCTTGAGTACATAGAACCTGATTATGTCCATGTATTAAGTGAAGGCAGAATTGTCACCTCTGGTGATAAGAGTCTGGCTCATGATCTTGAGGCAAGGGGTTATGATCACCTCCTTGCAAAAGTGTAAGGGAGGGCTTTATGACAAACATTGAACTCATAGAAAACGGTGAAGAGAGAGTGGTAAAGAAGTTTCAGGAAACCCGGAAGACATCGCCCCTGAACCCTAAACTCGCCTCCATTAACGAGAAAGCCCTTAAACGCTTTGAGACCCTTAAATTCCCCCATCGAAAGCATGAGATGTTTTCCTTTGTGGATACTAAAGACCTGGCTTCTACTGACTTTCAGTACCGCTATGGCCCGGAAAGTCCCTTGAATCCAGAGCTTTTAAAGGACTTTATTTATCCCGAATCCAGGGACAGTGTGATCGTTATTGTGGATGGAAGATACGATACGGCCTTATCCAACACATCCCGATTAGACAAAACCATTGAACTCAAGAGCCTGGATGAGGCTATTGGGGACGCTGAGCTTAATAATTACCTGTTAGACACAGTAGATCGCGAAGAGGATGTCTTTGCTTCCTTGAATGGTGCCTTTTTAAGGGATGGTCTGATGATTCATGTTCTAAGTAACTCTCAGATTGAAAGGCCCTTACAGATACTTCATGTGTCTACGGGATCCAAAGGCAGCCCTGTGACAACAGTTCCAAGGGTTATCGTTAAACTGGAGAATGATACAAAGCTTGATCTAATCATCCAATCCATTGGTATAGACGGCAATTACTTTCTCAATTCCATACAGGACTTTATATTAGACAAGTCAGCGACCTTAAACCTCGTTCAATGGCAGAGTGACCCAAATAATAGCTGGTTCTTCTCTAAAAGCTGGATCACCCTGTCCGAAGACAGTCAATTTAAAAGTACAACGGCTTCCAATGGGAATCGCTTAACCCGTCATCATTATCATGTTCGTATGACAGGGGAAAAGGCTGACCTTTCCCTGAATGGAATCTCTGTACTATGTGATCAAGAGCAGGTTCACAACTACGTCAGAGTTCATCATGAGGCTCCTGACTGTAGGAGTGATCAACTCTTCAAGAATATCATCCAGGATGAGGGACGTTCCAGTATCGATACGACGGTCATTGTCCATGAGGGTGCCCAACTCACAGAATCCCATCAGCTGATTAATAACCTCTTACTGTCTGACGATGGCGTAGCGGATACAAAACCCAACCTTATGATCTATGCAGATGATGTGAAGTGCGATCATGGGGCCACCATTGGTCAGATCAGTGAAGACCAACTCTTTTATCTAAAAAGCAGGGGGCTTGCAGAAGATGAGGCCAAAACTCTTTTGACCTCAAGTTTTGCCAACACTGTCCTCCAGGAAATAGACTGTCCATCCCTTAAGGCTCGGCTCAAAGAGACACTCCTCAATAAACTGGGGGTAAAGGATGTCTAATCCAAACAAAACCGTATCGGCCAGTCTGGACGTAGATAAAATACGCCAGGATTTCCCCATGCTTTCCAAAAGAATAAACGGCAAACCTTTGGTCTATCTGGACAATGGAGCGACTACCCAGAAGCCTTTATCTGTCATTAAGCGAATGGAGAGATTTGATACTGAAGAATACGCCACAGTAAGGCGTGGAGCCTATCAGCTTGGTGAAATGGCCACCAACACTTATGAAGAGACTCGTAAGAAGCTCGCTCGCTTTTTAGGAGTGGAAGACGCCAGGCAAATCATCTTCACAAGCGGAACCACCCAGTCCATCAACCTTGTGGCCTACAGTTTCGGCAAGAAGTATATCCAATCAGGTGATGAAGTCATGATCTCTAACATGGAGCATCACGCTAATATCATCCCTTGGCAAACCATGTGTGAGGAGCGTGGAGCAACATTAAAGATCATCCCCATCAATGATGCGGGTGAGCTGATCATGGAGGACTACGACCGGCTGTTAAGCAGTAAGACAAAGATTGTAGCCATCACTCATGTTTCCAACGCTCTGGGAACCATCAATCCGGTTAAAGAGATCGTGAGCAAAGCTCACGCAGTCGGGGCTAAAGTCCTGCTGGACGGGGCTCAAAGTACGCCTCACATGAAAGTAGACCTTCAGGACATTGACTGTGACTTTTACGCGTTCTCAGGTCACAAGATCTATGGCCCCAGCGGTATCGGTGTACTGTACGGCAAATACGAACTTCTTAAAGAAATGCCTCCCTACGTCACAGGTGGAGAGATGATCAACGTGGTCACCCTTGAGAAAACCACCTATGCCAAACCCCCAGCCCGATTCGAGGGAGGAACTCCCCCTATCACTCAGGTGATTGGCTTGGGAGAAGCTGTTGATTACCTCACAAACATTGGTATAGAGAAGATTGATGCCTATGAACGAGAGTTATTAGCCTATGGGACAAAGGTTCTTTCGGAGATACCCGGTCTAAGGATTATTGGAACAGCCAAGCATAAGGCGAGTATTATTTCCTTCGTCCTGGAGAGCGTCCATCCTCATGACGTGATCACCTTGTTAGACCAGGATTTAGTAGCCGTACGCGGGGGCCATCACTGTGCCCAGCCTGTCATGACACGTTTTTGCGTTCCGGCTACCACAAGGGCTTCCATGTCCTTTTATAATAAATATGAGGAAATAGACGCTTTGGCGGCCGGAATTCGTAAGGTCCAAGAGGTATTTGCATAATGTCTTATCAAAGTGAACTTTATCAACAGGTGATTTTAGATCACAATAAAAACCCCAGAAACTTTCGGGAACTGACGGATGGGACTCATTCCTGCGATGGTAAAAACCCGTTATGCGGGGATGAGATGACCATTTATTTAAATATCAATGACGATGGAATCATTGATGATATTAGCTTTCAAGGGTCAGGCTGTGCCATATCCAAGTCCAGCACGTCGATGATGACCACAAACCTGAAGGGTAAGTCGGTGGACGAGGCGAGAGTCATGTTTGAGGAGTTCCACAAAATGATCCTCGGCGAGTTCGACCCTGAGACGCAGGAGCATCATTTGGGGAAGCTTACAATCTTTATGGGGGTGCGTGAGTTTCCCTCTCGGACAAAATGCGCCACTTTACCCTGGCATACACTGGCCTGTGCCCTGGATAAAAAGCAGGAAACCTCTACGGAAGACTGAATTGGGGTTTTAGATAATCTTGTTAACTTTAACATTCTTACAGATTACATAGCAATCGTCAAAAACTAAAGCTTTATAATTATCTACAGGTCTGTCATGCGTTGTAACGATATACAATTTCATCTTATTTTGAAGCGATTCTTTGTATGCTTCAAGCAAGGAAATTGGGCCATCAGCAATTTGGCCAAAACTTCCCTCATAGACTTCATGATGAGTATTTATATAATCTGTAAGTGGCCTCCAGCCATCAAATATATCTTCATGAGTTTCCCAGAGAATACCAAGTACTTCATAGGCATTGGGTGGTCTGGATGAAAAGAATAGATGACCGTGTGATTCATGATACTTCAATAATAATGGATGCTTATCGGTGAAAATAATTTCTTCTGAAAAACTACTAAATACTTGGCTTTCAATGACATCAGTGCAGTCTATCTGAAACTTGATTCTTTCGTCA
>CAJXGR010000236.1 GCA_913053665.1 uncultured Spirochaetia bacterium | reverse complement strand
GTCAAGGATTATCTTTTAGTGGACATAATGGAGTTTATATATTAGATTTCTTTTGGGGCAGATTGAATTCTTTACTCTTAATTCTTAATTTCAATGGCAAATTGCATGCTAATATCGTTAAATAGATTCTTTACAAATAGAAATTGTATATTTACAAAATCAAATGGCTGAGCAGCAATGAAAAGTATATGGATTACATGATCAAAATGTTGCGTCACAAAACAAAAATGTTGAACAACAAAATGAGAAAGCAGTTCACCAAAATCAAATTGCTGCACACAAAAATCAAAATGTGGTTCGCCAAATCCTTGTTTCAGTTCACCAATATCTCAAAACAGGACGCCAAATACTCGATGTTGAACAGCAAAAACCGTTTGTAGAACATTAAAATCTTATTGTTGAGTTTATAAATTAATAAATGGCCACGGAAATCCGCTAAATAGCACGAAAAAAATCAAATTGAGTGTTCTTTCGTGGTTTTAGTGGCTAATCTTGATTAGGAGGTTTATCATGGCTCAATTTATTGGTAGGAAAAATTATAATATACCAAATTGATTTTAAATTGTCCGATTGTAAAACCTGTCACCTGTAGAGACGCATGGCCTCTACAGGTGACAATTCATAAACCTTTTAGTATAGACTAATAAAACGGGGAGTCAGGCTCCCCGAATCGACATAAAGTATTATTTACTCTGATAGTAATCGATAAGGATTTTGGCCACTTCAGGCCGTGCAAACTCTGGAGGAAGCGCCTCTCCATTGCCCAGCATTTCACGCACCTTTGTTCCAGAGAGTAAAACAAAGTCTTCTTTGCTATGATCGGGTACATCACGCATCATGACTATTTTATTCAGCTTCTTCGACCAGGCCGTGTGATCCGCCTCAAAAATCTCTATCTCCAAGGCTCCCTCTGGAACTTCTTCTTTAAAGATAGTCTGAGCATCAAAGGGGCCATAGAAGTCACTGACTCCTGCATGGTCTCGACCGATTATAAAGTGGCTGCAGCCTGTGTTCTGACGAAAAAGAGCGTGTAAGACAGCCTCTCGTGGGCCGGCATAGAGCATGTCAAAGCCGTACCCCGTGATGAGTACGGTATTAGGTGGGAAATAAACTTCAACCATCTTATGAATACAGGCATTACGAACATCAGCAGGTATATCTCCCTCTTTGAGTTTACCCAAGAGCATATGGATGAGTATACCGTCTGCGTTAACCGCTTCTTGAGCCATACGGCACAATTCCTCATGAGCACGGTGCATGGGATTTCTTGTCTGGAAGGCGACAATCTTTTCCCAACCCAGCTTTTGCATTTCATCCCGAATCTCATAGGCTGTTCTAAAGGTATCAGGAAAGTCTTCTTTAAAATAAGAGAAGTTCAACACTTTGATAGGCCCTGATATCACTGTTTGACCCACCGTGTTAAAGGCCGCCACCCCTGGATGTTTATTATCCGTTGTTCTGTAAATCTTCTCGGACATGAGCTTCATATCGGCATCGCTAAACTCTTCAATAGCGTCCACATCCATCACGGCTAATATGGGATTGCCTTTCACATTGGGATCGCGTAGGGCTATCCGCTTGGCTCCTTTAATAGAAGAGGCATCTTTCACAACGTTGACAACGGGAACCGGGAAAAACAAACCGCTTTTCGTTTTCATCGACTCGGCTGTGCCTAAAGCGTCCTCCCGTGACATATACCCCGTTAGAGGTGTAAAATACCCACTAGCCAGCATGACAGCGTTGGCCGCAGCGGCTGAACTGATAATGATGGATGGGAGAGTTTCGGCTTCCTTTAGTAATTCTGAGCGCTGAACATCATCCATAACGTAAAGGGGGATTAAGTGATCGGATCCATGGGGTTTAATCATAGTATTCATTCCTTATTTCTTGGATTGCCAAGGATTCCACTCTGATCTTAATTGTTATCACTGGTCTAAAGGCATCTATTATCCTTAAGAGTCCAGCTTGGAGTCTGTCAGAGTTGAATCTGCGTATTTTTTACCCATTAAGATAACTTTTTTTCATGAGGAAAGCAAGCAAATATCATTTTATCTTCATTAAAATAATAGTGATTTCTTGATTTTTCCCATAAAATCCTGTCTGCTCATTCTGAGAAAATAGGAGAAACCAGTATTTTTATTTCCTTACGGATAATATGAGCGATAGCCCTTAAATCATTTGGAGAGAGGGTTAAGAGGTTATGATGGAAATAATAGAGGCTTAGAGCAGATTTTTTTCCATTTTTGACTTGCCTTTTTATAAGAAAATGCGATATTTAAAAAACTTTAAATCTTCTTGGTGAAAGAGAGGATTGGGGTTCATTAGAAATAGTTCAAGAAAAACATCTCATTTTTATTTGACCTTTTAGTAACTATGATTAAATTCATGGAGTAAAATTGAAGTGTTTTAAGCTATTTTGATGAACCAAGAAGCTTAGCTTATTTTTTTAGGCGAACTTCACTTTTTCATAAATAATTGACCTTAAAAAAGGAGGAATGTTGATGAGGAAATCTCTAACCCTATTAACCGTTGCCTTAGTGCTCATTATGGCTCAAGGTGTAACGACTAGCTATGCTCAAAGGCTGATCAAAAAGCTTTATGATGACAAAGAAACTGTGCGTGGGTCTACTGGACCTACAATCATTAAGAAAGTGACTTCTGGCGAGAGAGAGCACGAATATTATTATAAGGAAAAGTCTGGAAGAATTCCAAATTCAGGCACTTGCTTTATTCAATATTATCATGCTCCTGAAAAAGTCACCTTGATTATTAACGGTAAAGCCACTGCTGATATGATTTTAGCTGGCTTGGACCGACTTAATTTAATCTTTGCTGAAAACTTTTATTGGGAAGTCTACGACAAGTTCATTTTCAGAAAAAGAGTCCTTCGCTATAAAGTGGTCGGTCACCGAAAAAGTGACGGAATGCCTAAGATCAAACTTTATGCCGGAAAATTGGACCTCAATCACTGGGTGTTAAAGTATTGCCGTGTGACCTATATCCCACGTTCAAAGAAGGGTTTTGCAAAATGGCATCTCCATCCAAATGCTAAAAGAAGGAGACTTTTATCAGTCACTTCCAAGCAATGGGAATCTTATCGAAACCTTGGAGGTCAGTATCAAGTATGGCTTCACAAAGAAGGTGCCGCCTGGATGCCAAAATCAAGAAAAGCCAAGGCTTTAAAGTAAGTTTAAACTTTCTTAAAAGAACGTATCCATGAGCATTTTTAGAATGTGAGGTTTGTTGTTATAGCTTTGATTTAGTATAATGGCAAACCTCACTTCCCCATAACGGGGAGTATCCATAAATCCCACCAATGATTTAACTGTTTTTAAGCCCCCTGATTTTGCATAAACATTTTTTTCAACTTCCTTTAATAGGTATCTGTAGCGTTTGAAATGGCCTAATATTTTTATCATATGGCGAGCTGTTACCTTATTGGCGTATGAGAGACCAGAGCCTTCAGAAAGCTTTATATCCTTAATTTTCAATACATTCTTGACAAAGTTCGATAGAACAGCGACTCCCTGCTCTAATGTGGCGGGTTGCTTCTTGACATAGGCCCCTAGAGTGAGAAGGATTTGATTGGCCATAAAGTTATTGGAATGCTCTAACAGGTGCTGTATCACACCTGATAGAGACTTCGAGGATCGATGATTATAGTAAACAGGCAGTTCTGATGGGCTTTTTCTTAATAATATCTTTCCCTTCACTTTTATGCCAGCTTTTTTGCTGAAAGCTTTGAAGAGGTGACCAAAATAAAGAAGACTATCTTCCTTGTCCTTAATAGAGATACGCAATTTACGACTTCTCAGGAGTTGCTTATCCTCCCTCTCAGCCTGCTTTAATATCTTAAGGGAGTAGGGAACAAAAGGCGTTTCTTTTTCCCCTGAAACAATCCTACTACCCAGTCTTTTGAAGGCAATCGTATTGAAATTAGCCGCTAAGGCAGAGTTTTTGGCATCGTAAGCTTTGTAAGTGTTTTCATTGCCGGGAACCATGACGAAGTTGGCAAAATAACTCCCGTCCAATGAGATAGAATTGATTTTTTTCATTCCCTTCTTGGCCAGTCTTAATGCAATCCCTTGAATCTCTTCAGACGTGAGGAAGGGGTCTCCATAGCCTTTAATAAACAAGTTGTTCTTTGAGTCTATTTTAAACTCCGTGTGAAAATGATAGTCCTCTCCCAGATAGTGTAATGCGGCTAAGGAAGTGATGACCTTAAGAGTAGAAGCCGGAATTAAGGGCTCATTGCTGTGATAATCCAATAAGACCTGACCTTTCGAGTCAACGACCAGGACTGATCCACTATCAATAAGGGTTTTAAGCTCTTGTATATGTTTATACCCAAATGGACTCCTAAAGTATACATTTTCCTTATTGTTTTCATAGGCTGGATCATTGAAGTTCTTTGTCTCTTTTTGTTGTTCCTTGTAAGATCCATTGTCATGGGGAAAATATACGACAATAAGTCCAATCAGTGCGATGTTGAGTATGAAGGACGCAATAAATAACAGTTTCAATGGCTGACTCCCTAATATTTGATGGATGGAATACGGGGAAATTTAATAAAAATAAAGAGGATGAGAAGGTTTTCTGATGATTATTTCGAATTGTTTTATGAACTGTGCTTAGTCCTTAAATTCTGATATTTTTCTTGACTAACTTAGACGATGTGACTATCCTTTATGAGGTGAATGTGTTCTTTGAGGCATAATCATGCAATAAGAGGAGATGTGTATGTATTCTAAATTACTATTATCCTTTGGTTTAGTATTTATATTCGCCTTTGGGACAAGTCAAGCCTTTGCCAGTAAACCAATCAATGCTATTAACAGCGATGACAACGGTGTTGCGATCCATGGCTATGACACAGTGGCCTACTTCACAAAGGGAAAGCCGGTCAAGGGCAAGAAAAAGTACTCCTACAAATGGAAAGGGGCCAAGTGGTATTTCTCCAGCAAAAAGCATAAACAGCTCTTCATAAAGAATCCCACAAAGTATGCCCCACAGTATGGCGGCTATTGTGCCTATGCTGTAAGCTTTGGTGGACCAGCAGATGTGGATCCTTATTCATGGAAAATATATAAGGGCAAATTATATCTTAACTTAAACAGGAATATCTATAATAAATGGGAAATGGACGTGGACGGATACATTGAGAAAGCCAATGACGAGTGGCCAGATATAGCCAAATACAACATAGAGGATGAGGAGGAAACTGAAGAATAGATTTGAGACGTAGAGACGCATGGCAGAGTCTTTCGCA
>CAJXGR010000235.1 GCA_913053665.1 uncultured Spirochaetia bacterium | reverse complement strand
CGATTATATTTTGGGAATCTTAAAAACGGGAATCTATTTTTTAACGCCTCCTTAGCAGCTTGAGTTAATGTTATGATCAATGTATAATGGAAAACTCAGCTGTTGTAACAAGTTGTTTTTCAAAAAAAATCATAATTCTATTGATCATTTTGGGAAAATGTATTAATCTAATAATGATGAAATAATATGGGGGGCATTATGGGTGGATACACGGTCTACCTTGCGGGGTTCCGTGAAAGTGATTTTAGCTCTGATGAACAGGGTAAACTGGACGAGCATATCTCAAAATGGAGTTCAGCATGGGACGGGGATGCCTATAAACCTGTTGACAATAGGGACGCATCCTTTCAGGATATTGCTAATACCTTTTCAGACGAAGTGAGATCAGACGGTAAACATATTATCATATACCAGGAAATTGGATTAGCCGGGGCGAACTTTAAGGACAAGTTTTTAGAGGCCTATAATGACATTAAATCCATTTTCTCTGATGTTCTTTTTGAGGCTCATGATGATGGCGGTAAGATTGCCTAGGACTTAGGTTCAATCCTCCCAACCCCATTCATATAGGGTTGAAGGGGTTTCGGTATGATTACACTGCCATCAGCCTGTTGGTTCATCTCCAGAAGCGGAATAAGAATTCTGGGTGAAGCAATGGACGTGTTGTTCAACGTGTGAGCAAAATGAGTATCTCCATTCTTGTCTTTATATTTTATCTTAAGCCGTCTAGATTGAAAATCATAAAAAGATGAGCAAGAATGGGTTTCGCCATAGCTGTTTCGAGAGGGCATCCAACACTCCAGGTCATGCTTGATCACTTGTCCCATCCCTAAATCACCTGTGCAAACACGCACTACTCGATAGGGTAGATCTAATGATTGAAGGATTTCTTCTGCGTTGGATAACAACTCAAAGTGCATCTTTTCTGACTCTATCGGGTCATTCACCGCAATAACAACCTGTTCTACTTTCTGGAACTGATGAATACGATATAAACCATGTGTATCTTTCCCGTAAGTGCCTGCCTCCCTACGAAAGCAGTTGGAAAGCCCCGCCATTTTAATGGGAAGGCTTTGCTCAGCAAGTGTCTCACCCTTATATTGAGAGCAAAGGGACACTTCGGATGTACCCACCAGATATAGATCATCCTTCGTAAGGGTATAAGCCTGATCCTCACCGCCTGGGAAGTAACCTGTCCCTTCCATAGCCTCTCTGTGAACCATTAGAGGGACGGTATAAGGTGAAAATCCCCTTTTCACTAAATGATTCAAGGCGTATTGTAAAACAGCCCACTCCAGGAGGCATCCTTCATTTTTAAGAAAGTAATTCTTTTGTCCAGCGATCTTAACACCCCTGGTGATGTCGATGATATTGAGAGATTCACCCAATGTCACGTGATCTTTTGCCTTGAAATCAAAATGAGGTAGTTCCCCCCATTTTCTGATCTCAACGTTATCTTCATCGCTTTTGCCTATAGGGACCTCCGCCAATGGGACACTTGGGACCCTGAGCATTAGATCATTAAAGTCAGCCTTCACTTTATCCAGATTGCTTTCTAATTCACCCAGTTGGACACGAAGGTCTTTGCCCTGCTGGATTGCATTCTGTTTCTCTTCACCTTGTAATTTGGGGATATTTTTAGATATTGTGTTCCGTTCGGTTCTAAGCTGATCCACTTTATGGATAAGATCTCTACGCTGTTCATTGACCTCAAGAAGCTTCGGCAGGTCGATGGGGAAGTTTTTATTCTTAGCGGCTTCTTCTATCCCTTTAATGTTGGCTTGTATATATTCAATATCTAACATAATATGAGTCCTTATTTATGATTATTTAGAAAGATAGCGATACTTATTTTTAGTAGTGATAAACTAATATGTGACGAGTCTATCCAATTGTCTGTAGGGGTAGGTTTAAAACCTACCCCTACAGACAATTATCACCACTTACTTTTTATAGAACTGTTTATAAACACGAGCGTTTGCATCGTATTGAAAGTAAATCTTTTGACCTTTTGATACTTGGTCAGAATGGGATTTAAAAACTGTTGGATTACTTTTATACTGTCTAGTCACGTTTTTCTTGATTAAAACAAGCTCATTCATAGAATCACCCTTAATATTTTTAAACTGAACGTCATGTTCCATGATCTTTTCTTGATTGCCAAAACTACTGGAATGATAGACTTCGTAGGAAAAGATACTTTTTAATCTATTGTTATCAAGACTGAAGAAATAAAGTTGTTCTTTATGGACAGAGCCAGTCTGGGCTAAAAGAGGAAGGGAATGAATCCTGACCTTGATTTGAGGCCTTCCATTGCCTATGTAATAGCCTGCTACAAATGTATTTACATATTCAGCCCTTCCGAACTTCTCGTTGGATAGAGGAAACTTTGACATAAAAGTTCTTCCCATAGCCACTAGGACTAAATTGTTAGGTCTTGTATAATAATGATAACTCGCTTCATTATCCAGCTTTCGTGGGCTGATATTAAACTTTTTCCCACAAATGGCAATCAAATCATAGTAACCATCACTATCCAGGTCACTCAGTCGGGTGAATTTGATGGACATTCGACCCCTTAAACGTATTTTCAGCTTACGGATGAGGACTTCTTTTTCCTTTTTTTTAAGCTTTTCAATTTGAACCGTTAACCTGTTAAAGTAATCCATTTCTTTAGCTGTAAAGACTTTGGGAGAAAAGGATTTGGACGGTTTATACCAGGATCGTCTTAACATATAATTTTGGAGAAACTTGTTTTTATTGATATACCCTCTAGCCGCATAAACTTCTGCTCTGTGGATCAATAAAGTTCTCAAATTATAGGTTTTCTCGATCTGTTGATGGGTGTAGATATTATAGGGTAGCTTATCGTTGGATACAAGGGATTGGCTTTGTATGGAAAAGACAATGGCTATAACAATGATGATAGATCCTCTTTTGGACACATTAAACTCCTGGTCCCTTTAAGGGAAACTTAGTATCGAGGTCTACAAATAGCGATTTAAAGAAGATAATAATGAAAGCATCATATGAAAAATCAATTTACGAGAAAGTATTAAAAAATCATCCAAAAGATAGTTAAAATGGCCTGTGGATACTCCAATAATCTATTCAATGACTTTTCATACGACCAATGATATTTTTGAAGCAAAAAAAGATTGACAAAAGCCATGAACTTAGTTTAATTTAACTTTCATTATTAATATAACGCCAGTTCGAAATGTTTATTTTCTTGCCACAGGGGCTCAAAGACACGGAGATTGAATAAATCAGATTAAAATGACTATAGAAATCATAAAATATGTTATTTTTTTGGGAATCTTATATGTTTCGCGTGGAAAATAATAAGCTCTTTTCCTTTAGCTTCTCCGTAGCATTAAATAAATCGAACTCACGTTAATATAAGGAAATAAATTGGATAAAGAAGGGAAAGAAAAAAAGGATTCAAAGGATAGCAAAGGCAGTAAAAAAGAAAAGCCCAAAGGACCGAAGCCTCTTAAAGTAAAAAAGCAAGAGTATAAGGTCTGGGATGTCCCTTCACTCTCAGTTACAAGCTCTCCTCATGTCCACAATATGGACAGCGTTAAAAAAGTCATGTGGACTGTTTTTATCGCCCTTGTTCCAGCCACCTTGTGGGGGATATTTCACTTTGCCTTTGATTTTAATATAGAATACCTGTCTGGAGCCTTTCAATATGACTATAAAAAGATAAATGATAGTGGGTTAGGCCATTTATTCACAAGCTCGCCATTCTTAAATGTTGTAGTGTCTATTATTGCTTGCATGGCTACAGAGGCCATGGTCAATACGTTCAGAAAGCAAAAGATCAGCATTATGGATGGAAGTGCGGCTGTTACAGGGATACTCCTAGGCATGACCCTTCCGCCTGAAGCTCCATTATTCATACCCATCATCAGTTCGATCTTTACTATTTCCGTAGTGAAACATCTTTTTGGTGGATTGGGAGGTAATTTTTTAAACCCTGCCCTGGCTGGACGTGTCTTTGCGATGGTGGCTTGGCCTGGGATTATGTATACACAAGATAATTACCTGACATCTGTAGCTGATACCAAAACGGGTGCAACAGCTCTTGAGTTCATGAAAAAGTATATTGCCAGTGATCCCAATGTGGCTGGTGGAAATGCCGATCCTCATACTGTGTATTCCTGGTATGATCAATTGATTGGCAATATTGGCGGCTCTATTGGTGAAGTGTCCGCTATATTATTACTCATAGGAGCCATTTATTTATTCGTTAAAAAGTATATAACCTGGGAAATCCCTGTTGTGTACATAGCTACCGTCTTTATCTTTACCTTCATTATTGGTGGGAAGGAAACTTATTTCGATCTGTCTTATGCACTCTATCACGTATTATCAGGGGGACTCATCCTCGGTGCCTTGTATATGGCTACTGACATGGTCACCTGTCCTCTCACATCGAGGGGTCAATTGATCTTTGGTGTGTCCCTTGGCTTGTTAACGGTGTTTATACGTGTTTATGGAGGATATCCGGAAGGGGTTGCTTTTTCCATACTCATTTTAAACCTCTTTACACCTCTTATTGATCGTGTGACTATGCCAAGAATATTTGGTCATAGATCAAAAAAGGGAACGGCCTAAATAATCAGGTAGTGACAAACCAATAGCTGACGGGTTTATCCAATTGCTTGTAGGGGCAGGTTTAAAACCTGCCCCTACAAACAATTATCACTACCAATAAGTTGAAAAGTAAAATAAATCCTTTTTAAGGAGTAGCATATATGAGCGATTTTTCAAAGGGTTTTATACGCGAAAACCCTGTCTTTGGTTTGTTTTTAGGGCTTTGTCCGGCCTTAGCTGTGACCAATCAGGCTATAAATGGACTGGCCATGGGTATTGCCACAGCATTTGTATTAGTGGGTTCTAATGTTGTTGTTTCATTATTACGAAACGTTGTACCGTCCAAAATTAGAATACCAGCCTATATTATGGTGATCGCAACATTTGTGACGGTCGTCAAGTTTATAATGAAGTGGAAAGCAATTGATCTTTATAATACCATGGGGGTATTTATCTCCTTAATTGTGGTCAATTGTATTATACTTGGCCGTGCAGAAGGCTTTGCGAGCAAGAATAATGTAGGGAAAGCTTTCCTGGACGGCTTGGGCATGGGGATGGCTTTTACCGCGTCAATTACCCTTTTGTCAGTCATCCGAGAGGTAATAGGGGACTCTAAAATGACCTTTCAAATGACTCTTGGAGATCTAACTATTGGTAAAGTCATAGACCTGTCTGATTTTATGAGAGCCATTGGA
>CAJXGR010000234.1 GCA_913053665.1 uncultured Spirochaetia bacterium | reverse complement strand
GCGACAAACAGAATCACTGAGAGGAATCCTAACCCCACCAAGTAATTGGGAACAATTTCCTTTATAATATAACGTCCAATAAGCTGAATCGGCATGTTACAATAGAACACCATACGGTTGCGGATTGACCCACAATTTTCTTTTGCACAATATAATTTATCATGTGGACTAAAATCAATGTGTTCAAATGATAAACTCTTAACAGGATTATTAGTATATTTCATTGATAGCCTATGAGGTCTTAAAGCCATGATCACCAGGGACATCCTGAGCCAACTATCCAAATACATTGATCCGAAGAGGCTTTCAGTCAATGAAAGTGAGCTAAAGTCTGTAGCGAAGGACGAATCTTCTTTGGAAGGTCAAGTCCCCTCAGTACTTGTCTATCCCGTGACAAGCCTTGAGGTTTCAAAAGTCATTCAACTGGCTTACACCTATGGAATCAAGGTTACCGCAAGAGGCTCCGGGACAAGCCTTGAAGGGAACTCAATCCCAGAGGATGGAGGTATGGTAATAGACTTCAGCCGTATGAACCGGATTATAGAAATCCGTGAAGATGACCTACAAGTCACTGTTGAGCCAGGAGTGATATATAATAACCTGAATGAATCGCTAAAAGAATATGGTCTGTTTTTTCCACCTTCTCCAGGAGGGAGTTCAGATATTGCCACCATTGGGGGAATGGTCTCTACAAACGCCAGCGGCATCTATTCCATTAAGTATGGGGGGACTAGAGAGTCCATTTTGAAGCTAACCGTTGTCACGGGAACCGGTGAAATCCTTGAATTGGGCAACCACTGCTTTAAGAGTTCGTCAGGCTATCATCTATTAGGACTCATCTGCGGATCTGAAGGAACTTTAGCCATTGTTACCGAGATAACTCTTCGGCTAAGAGGTATTCCAGAGAGGCATGACCGTTTCGCCTATTCCTTTCATGAAGAGCTACAGGCGGCCTTAGCTATCTCTGAGATGATGAAGTATGCTCTGGACATTGCCGCTTTAGAATATCTTGATCGACACTGTATAGCATCACTTAATCAACTAAAATCCTATGGACTGGAGGAGAAACCCATTATATTTTTTGAGTTACAAGGTTCTGAGTCCAGGATCAGGGAGACTAAAGACTATATTCACGCTATCAGTAAGGATTATGACGGGCAAGTCATGACTTTGACCAGCGAGGAAAACCCTTGGGAAATACGTCATCACATTACGACGGCGATCAGCCTCAGAAAACAGGGCACCAGGATCATCAGAAACGATATCGCTTTCCCCATCTCGAAACTCCCCGACATTGTTCAAAGATGCTATCAGAAGGCCCAAAATGATCATCTGATGGTTCATGCCTTTGGACACGTAGGTCTTGGGATACTCCATGTTCTCTGTCTGGCTGATCCAAACAACAAAGAGGAATGGGTGAAGGCAGAAAGGTTCAACAGAGAGATGATTGAATACGCTATTGAAATAGGCGGCAGTACGTCAGGGGAGCATGGCATTGGCTTATCCCTCAAGCCTTATATGGAAAAGGAGCATGGAAAGTCATTAGACATGATGAAAGCCATTAAGAAGCTTTTTGACCCAAAAAATATACTAAACCCATCTAAAATATTCCCGTAGACTCTTGCTTAAATGATTTTATCATCACCCATTGTGGATAGACTTTTCAAGAGGGTTTTCCGCTCCTCCTCAAAACCAGGTTTCCCTATGAGAGCAAACATATTCTTTTTATAGGCCTCCACTCCAGGCTGATCAAAGGGATTCACTCCTAAAAGATAAGCACTCATCCCGCAGGCTTTTTCAAAGAAGTATATAAGTTGGCCAAGATAGTAGGCATTGAGTTCTGGGACCTTAAGAGTCATAGATGGAACCCCGCCCTCAAGGTGGGCTAAAGCCGTTCCTTTCATGGCCTGCCTGTTAACATCCCCAATGTCTTTGCCTGCTAAAAAGTTAAGCTTGTCAAGATTAGTGGAGTCTTTCTCTATTTGGATAGTGTGCCTCGACTTCTCGATATGGATAATGGTTTCAAAGATCGTTCTTTCTCCATCCTGTATCCACTGACCCATTGAGTGGAGATCCGTGGTGAAATTGCATGTGGCAGGGAATATACCCCTTTTATCCTTCCCTTCGCTCTCTCCATAGAGTTGCTTCCACCATTCACCCATATATTGTAATGCAGGAATGTAATTTACAAGGACTTCTATTTTCTTTCCTTTTTGATACAGTAAATTACGGGCCGCCGCATAAAAATAGGCCGGATTCTTTTTAAGATCCCTTTCCTCATACAGTTTTTGGCCCTCTACAGCACCTTGAATCATTTGCCCCAGGTCTATCCCAGCAACTGCCATCGGGAAAAGGCCAACAGGAGTGAGTACTGAAAAACGTCCCCCCACATCACCAGGTATCACAAAGCTTTGATAGCCTTCTAAATCGGAAAGATTGCGTAAAGCCCCTTTAGATCGATCCGTGGTGGCGAATATGAGCCTTTTAGCCTTTTCCTTACCCACGTTTTCTTCTAACAATGTCTTAAACATCCGAAAGGCCAAAGCTGGCTCAGTGGTTGTCCCCGACTTTGAAATCACATTAATGGCAAAGCTTTTTCCCTTCAGGTAGTCCATAAGGTCATAATGATAAGTGGAATCCAGGTGATGACCAGCGAATATGATATGGGGAACTCCTGTTTTGCTTTTTGGGAGAGAATTACTAAAAGCAGGACTCAAGGCATCAATAACCCCTTTCGCTCCAAGATAGGATCCACCAATGCCTATAACGATAAAGACGTCTACTTTCTCTCTTAGAGACTGAGCGGCCGATTCAATCTCCTGGATTTCCCTTCCATTCATACATGATGGAAGGTCTAACCAGCCCAAATAATCATTCCCAGCACCTGATTTCTTGTGTAACAGGCTATGGCATGTGTCAACCTCACCCTGTTTTGCAAATATCTCTTCTTCCGACACGTCTTTCAACAAATGACTATAGTCTAAGTGGATTTTTTCCATAAGTTTCCTCTAAATAAGTGATTCATCAAGTATTTATATATAAAAAACCAGAGCGTTGACTGACTATGACCAAAACCTTATTCTATCGGAAAAGTTATTGTCTTTTTTTAGTTATTTCAAGGAAAAAATAAAAAAAATCCTTGACAAGTCCCTTTTTTTTAAGTATTTATCTACACGATAAGGAAATATTCTAACGGAAGGGATTCTATTTATTAGGCATTAAGCCATTACCCGCCAAAGCCCCCTTCCACGGATGGTCCTAGCTTAAAGGGTATTAGCATAGCTTCTCCCAGTCTGCTGTTGCTAATCTCTTTATATTAGAAAAACGCCCAAGGAGGGAACGCTCATGATTATTAACCACAATCTTAGCGCTATGAACGCGCGACGTCACTTTTCACTCAATTCATCTAGCATGGATGTTAGCTTACAAAAGCTGTCCAGCGGTATGCGAATCAACAGAGGGATGGATGATCCAGCCGGTCTGGCTGTTTCAGAGAAAATGAGAGCCCAGATTCGCGGTTTGAACGTGGCCAGTAGGAATGCTCAGGATGGAGTTTCTTTTCTTCAGACGGCTGAAGGATGGTTATCAGAAACCACTGAAATCCTTCAACGGATGAGAGAACTTTCTGTCCAAACTGCCAACGGGATCTACACTCAGGAAGACCGTTCACAGATTCAAACCGAGATCAACCAGCTGGTGGATGAAATTGATCGCATCGCCTCACAAGCCGAATACAATGGGATGCGTATACTCAAAGGTGGCTTCAGGAATCCTGACGCCGCCAAAAATGCCGCTCCAGCCACTAAAGGAGATGGGAAAAACTCAGCCATGAGACCCATCCCTACAGTGGACTCCTCGAAAGCGGTAAATCATGATCTGGTCAATGAAAAAGGGGGTGTGGCGATCCATATTGGTGCCAACACCGATCAGCGAGAGATTATCTACATTGAGAATGTATCAGCCGCCGCATTAGGCTTGGCCGACGGAGATGGTGATAACAAGAAACTCACCATTGATTACAGCAGCCAGGAAGGTGCGAATAAGTCGATTGCCACTATTGATGGGGCTTTGCACGTTGTAAATCGGCAAAGAGCCAATCTAGGGGCTTATCAATCGAGGCTTGAGATTGCTTCGCGAGGGACAGACATTGCGGCAGAGAATCTTCAGGCCGCTGAATCCCGTATCAGAGACACGGATATGGCCGATGAGATGGTTCGTTATGTGAAGTCGAGGATTCTTACGGAAGCCTCAGGCTCCCTTTTAGCTCAAGCGAACCTGAAACCGATGATTATAACACGTATTTTAGACAAAATGTAAGGAATTTATGGCAGGGGATTCCTCTGCCATAGGCATTTCAGGCTATTGTTTTGGCAGCTTCATTTGGTTCAACTGATCGTAAATCTGCTTGGCCAATCCAAAATTGGCTGTCTTGGCCATGGTCATAGAGTATTTGTCGTAGAGCATATCCTCAAAGATCTCTTCGGCATTGCCCCCATAAAGGAGTGAGTTCTCTTTGTGAACCGTCTTTTTCATCACCTTGAGCATCTGATTGATCATGAGAGACTCAAACTCATAACACACATCCATCAACTTTTTGTCGACAGGAGCTTTCCCGCTAGCCTTTGGGAGATTTTCTTTGCCTTGTTCAGCCTTCAGGATGTTCTGAAAGCTTTTAGCCTTATCCACCGTCTGCTGAGCTTTGTTGTAGGCTATATTTCCTTTGGACACGCTTATTTGACCTGCTATTGAGTTCATTCAATTCTCCTAATTCATCTCTTTATTTCAGAAAAAATAGTAACTTAAACCTGTCGTCAAGGTGATGACTGTTGCTATAGAACTATCAAAGACCCAATCCACCCTGAGTATGATGGGTATTGACATGTTGTCTGATAACTTGATTTTTGGCCCCATCCCAAGATGTAAGGCAAATTCTACTTCTTCAGCTCTGTCTCCTACTCCAAAATAAGCCCCATATCCAAAACGAATGATGTATAAATCAGAAAATGTAAATTCTGCCCCATATAAAAGTGAGATATAGCTAGCCTTTCGGGTTACACCAGAATTATCTTGCTTGTATAATTGGCTATAGCCTAATTCAAGAAAGAGTCCAGCACTTGGATCAAACGAGTCATAGAATGTGAACTCTGGACCCGCTAAAAAGCTAATATAACTAGCTTTTCGTGTTACGCCAGGATTTATTTGCTTATATATTTGATTATAACCTAATTCAAAAAATAATTCAAAATATAGATTACTTGAAAGCTCTAATTTAGCTTGAATGTAATTTACTTCAAAGCGGTAATTTACCTTGTTGCCATCACCAATGGACGTATTCACGG
>CAJXGR010000233.1 GCA_913053665.1 uncultured Spirochaetia bacterium | reverse complement strand
GTAGAACAGACATTCCTGTCTGTTCTATACTTAATTGAGATAAACAATTATCAAGAGAATGAAATAGCCCTGGAATGACTTTAATATTTTTTTCCTCTCCCCGATTTATTTTATTATATTTCATAGCTATTTAAAGAATTTTACGATCCCATCAGGTGGATCAAGTTCCCAGGACAAGTGAGATTTAAATGGATTATACGCCCCACACAGCCCATGATATTCAGTCTATGCTTAAAGAGATTGGTTTATCCAGTATAGAAGGCTTATTTAAACATCTTCCCAAAGAATTGCTCGACCCAGATATTGATCTGAACAAGGGGCTTAGTGAGTTTGAAGTGATGAGTGCCGTCCAAAAGCTGGCCAGGAAAAACACATCCGTCACGGATTGCCCCAGTTTCTTGGGTGGAGGGCTTTACGATCATTATATCCCCCCGGCAGTGGACGCCATAGCCAATCGAAGTGAGTTCTACACGGCCTATACCCCCTATCAACCGGAGGCGAGTCAGGGGGCTTTGCAGGCTATGATAGAGTATCAGACAGCTATTGCCAAGCTCACTCAGATGGATATCGCCAATGCATCCCTCTATGACGGAAGTTCCGCATTGGCTGAAGCTGTCCTGATGGCCGTTGAGATCACAGGTAAATCAGAGATCATTGTCTCTGATACGATTCACCCCGAATGGCTTGAAGTATTAGATACTTATCTTTCTGGAAGGGACATTCATGTGAAAACAATCCCAAATCTGGGGGGTGAAAGCGATTTTAGTCAGATTAAATCGTTAATCAGCGATGATACAGCCTGTTTATGTATTGCCAATCCCAACTTCTTTGGTGTTATCGAGGATTATCGGGATATTAAGAAGGAATTAGAGGCCCACAAAGCTCTACTGCTTGTGGCAACTTATCCTTTCTCTCTAGGCTTCCTTGAGCCGCCTGGAACGTGGGGGGCTGACATTGTGATTGGGGATGGACAGTCCCTGGGGAATTATATGGGTTTTGGGGGGCCTCACTATGGTTTTCTAGCCTGCAAAATGGAGTATGTCCGTAAGGTTCCGGGAAGGATTGTGGGTGAGACTGAAGACAGGAACGGTAAAAAGGGATATTGTTTGACCTTCCAAACCCGTGAACAGCATATCAGAAGAGAGAAGGCCACATCAAATATCTGCTCCAATCAAGCCTTGATCGCCCTACGGACGGCGATATATTTATCTATACTCGGCGAAGAAGGTCTTCAGGAGGCCTCAACACTTGCCTATCACAAAGCTCACTACCTTCAGAAAGAGATATGCAAACTCTCAGGCTTCCATCTTCACTTTGACAAACCTTTTTACAACGAGTTTCTTGTCAAGTCGCCTGTATCATCTGACTCAATCAATGAAGCTCTCATGAATGAAGGGATCATCGGTGGCTTGAGTCTTGATAGATTCGGGTTTGAGGGTCAAAATCTTATGCTCTTGGCTGTCACCGAAAAACGCACAAAGGATGAAATGGATCGACTAGCCCAAGTCCTTCAAAAATTGGCTTAACATTTCCGTAAAAATGATTATATTCTATTGAAATCTATTTAGAAGGGTTAATGGCTTGAAAATCCATGAACATCAGGCAAAAGAAATCTTTGAACAATACAATATACCAACACCTCAAGGGAAGGTGGCCTATACTCCCGACGAGGTTTATCAGATAGCCAAAGAGATTGGCAAAAAGGTCGTCGTGAAGGCTCAAGTCCATGTTGGCGGACGAGGAAAAGCGGGTGGTGTTAAGCTGGCAGACACGGCAGATCAGGCTAAAGAGATCGCTAAACAGATTTTGGGGATGGACATTAAGGGCTTAACCGTTAAGAAAGTCCTTGTGGTAGAGGCTGTTGACATTAAGAAAGAACTCTATGTTGGGCTGATAATGGATCGTGGGCCCAAGAAAGTTACGATTATGGTCAGTGAGGCGGGTGGAGTCGATATTGAAGAAGTGGCCGCTAAAACCCCTGAGAAAATCCTGAAGGCTCAGGTCGATCCTCTCCTTGGGGTCAAGGGATTTCAGGTTAGAAGGTTGTTTGAGAATATTTTCAAAGAAAAAGACCAGCTGAAAACAGCCCTTTCGGTGACTGAGAAATTATATCAGATTTTTATGGATAAAGACTGTTCATTAGTTGAGATCAATCCATTTGCAGTACTAGGGGATGGACGTCTTATTGCTGCGGATGCCAAGATCACATTTGATGAAAATGCATTGGGGCGGCATCCGGATATTGAGAAGCTCATGGACATGGACTCAGTTGACCCAAACGAAGTGATAGCCAATAAATACGGCCTGTCATTCGTGCAATTGGATGGTAACGTAGGGTGTATCGTTAATGGAGCCGGTCTTGCCATGGCTACAATGGATGGCGTCAAGTTGTATAATGGGGAACCAGCCAACTTTCTTGATGTGGGTGGCAGTTCCAATCCTCAAAAGGTGGTGAAAGCCCTCGAAATCATAATGTCTAACAAGAATATAAAGTCCATCCTTTTTAATATCTTTGGAGGAATCACCCGTTGCGATGACATTGCCAACGGGATCCTTGAAGCACTCAACAAAATCAATATTCCCATACCTATCATTGTTCGTCTCACAGGGACAAATGAAGCTGCTGGTCGTGAAATCCTCAAGAAGTCCGGAAAAGACCTCATACCGGCAGAAACCATGAATGAAGCGGTTAAGTTAGCTGTTGAACAGGCAAAGAGTTAAAGGAGAGATTGAGTGAGTATACTGATAGATGAAAAAACTAAAGTGATAGTCCAGGGAATCACAGGGCGTGACGGATCCTTTCACACAAAGCAAATGGTGGAATACGGCACACAGATTGTTGGAGGGGTCACTCCTGGAAAAGGCGGGCAGAAGATGGATAATGTCCCAGTCTTTGATAACATGATGGAAGCAGTCTCTGAGACGGGGGCGAATGCGAGTGTGATCTATGTTCCAGCACCTTTTGCGGCAGATGCCATGTATGAGGCAATAGAAAGCGGGGTGAAACTTGTTATCTGTATTACAGAAGGGGTTCCTGTAAACGATGCTCTAAAAGTTTACAACTACATCCAGGGAAAAGATGTTCGACTCATTGGTCCCAACTGTCCCGGGCTTTTATCTCCCGGTAAAAGTAAGATCGGGATAATGCCGGGGCATATTGCTAAACCGGGGAAGGTGGGGGTCGTCTCCAAGAGCGGGACTCTCACGTATGAGGTGGTCTACGCTATTACTCTTAAAGGGCTTGGCCAGACAACCTGTATTGGAATTGGGGGTGACCCAATCATTGGTACGAACTTCATTGATGTATTATCCATGTTTAATGACGATCCGGAAACCAAAGCCATAGCCATGATCGGCGAGATCGGTGGAACAGACGAGGAAGAGGCCGCTCAATTCATAAAGGAAAATATCAAAAAGCCTGTTGTCGCGTTTATTGCCGGCCGAACAGCTCCTGAAGGGAAAAGAATGGGCCACGCAGGAGCCATCATTTCCGGGGGGATGGGTACGGCTGAGAGTAAGATTGAAGCCTTGGGTGGAGCGGGCGTACCGGTCTGTGACACCCCGGCACAAGTGGCGGATGTCATTGCTGAGAAACTATAGGTTCTTTAATTCTTGATATTCTTGTAGGTGATTATGTACCCAAAACTCAACTGGCTGTCGGGAGATACAGGATGGATTGTCCTGATCTTTGCTTTCATCATTTCATTTGTATTTTTTTCTCTCTATCGGATTGAGAAAAAGAAATCCTCCAAGACTAAAAGCAAATTATACTATATTTTCACGGTTCTCTTTTACTTGTCTGTTGCTGCAACATTGGTCACACTCATTACACAAATTACGGGTCAGACAGTTAACAGCTATGGTCTGATGCTTGCGATAGCCTTTGTCATCGGAGTTTCCCTTCTTCTACACAACGCAAAACGTCTTAACATCCCTGAAGGGCCTTTACTGGACATATGTATATGGGGCGTCCTACTATCTATAGTGGGCGCCAGACTGTTTTATATGCTCTTTGAGTATCAATATCAACCTTTAGGAAAAGCTCTTCTTGAGCCTCCCTACGCCTTTTTTCAGAATCCGACAGCGTTTATCGATATAAGTTCTGGAGGATTAGTAGTTTATGGGGGATTCTTATTTGGGATAACCTTTGCATTAATCTTCATAAAGATTAGGAGATTACCCCTTGGGAAGGTCGCTGACCTTTTTGCACCTGTCCTGGCGATGGGTGTAGGTTTTGCACGAACCGGATGTAACCTGGCTGGATGTTGTTGGGGACTGCCATTAAGCAGTGATCATCCCCTTGCATTAGCTCTCAGCCACTTTAAGGCGGAAGCTCCCGTGAGACAATTCTATGCCAGTCAAATGAACATGGCCTTTGAATCGACCTATGTTTGGCCTGCACAGATTATTTCGGCATTGAACGGCTTCATTCTATTTGCCATACTTCTGTTTATATACTATAAATATCGAGATCGATTTAAGTTTAACGGCTTGTTATTCCTCATTTTCTTGATGCTGTACTCTGTCACACGGTTTCTCATCGAGTTTATCCGAAACGATACGGATAAAAGCTTTTTTGGACTAAGTGCCGCACAATTCATTGGTATATTCGTATTTCTAATCGCTGTAATTCTAATGGTTTATAACTATTACCGCATAAAAAAGCCGACAACATAAATGACTTAGGAATGGCGAGGAAATAGTTTCCTAAAGTCTTGAAAATTATTATTTTTAATATTAATCTTTAGAACCTGAGGAATCCCTATGAATTATTATCTCCCGGCGATTGAAAAGCAAATGCTTGCTTATTACAAGTCCTTAAATGAAAAAGAAAGACGGCGTTATGCAGCCTTAGAAGCCCAAAAAATTGCCTATGGTGGCAAATCATATATTCATAAACTATTTGGCTGTGATTTTAAAACAATTGTTCATGGGGAAGAGGAGTTGAAAAATGAACATAGCCTTAAGTCGGACAGGATTCGCCGGAAAGGGGCTGGTCGAAAGGCAAAAATAGAAACCATTGCTAATATTGATGATGTTTTTATGGAAGTTTTAAAGGATCATATAGCCGGCGACCCAATGGATAGTCATGTCAAATGGACAAATCTTTCTCGTTGTCGAATTGCTGAGTTAATGCAGGAAAAAGGAATAGATGTTTCAGAAAAAGTCGTTAAACAACTTCTAAAAAAGCACGGTTTTAAAAAACGTAAAGCTCAAAAAATGACAAGTACAGGGAATTGTGGGCAAAGAGATGAACAATTTATTAATATTTCCCGTGTAAAAGAAGAATATATGGATTCTCCAATTCAGTCTCCATTTTTTCACCATCTGTAACGAAGTAAGGAGATAA